>JBJEIK010000038.1:0-3222 GCA_051876975.1 Candidatus Methanomethylophilaceae archaeon | reverse complement strand
CAAGAAAGAGTGATTCAAGATGACAGGAAAAACGATCGCAGAGAAGATCCTCTCGGAGAAATCCGGGACCGATGCACGCGCCGGACAGATCGTCGTGGCCAACGTCGATTACGTGATGGTCAACGACGTCACCGGACCCATCGCGTTCCGCGAGTACGACAAGCTCAACACACAGACCATGTTCAAGGACCGCATGGTCCTGATCCCCGACCACTACGTCCCTAACAAGGACATCGCCTCCGCCGAGCAGGCCAAGGAGATGAGGGACTTCGTCAGGAAGCATGACCTCCCCAACTACTTCGAGGTCGGAAAGAGCGGTGTCTGCCACCAGCTCATGGTCGAGGAGGGTTTCGCCGCACCCGGAAGGCTCATCGTCGGTGCGGACTCCCACACATGCACGTACGGCGGTATCAACGCCTTCTCCACCGGTATCGGTTCCACCGAGGCTGCGGCGGCATTCGCCACCGGAAGGCTCTGGTTCAAGGTCCCCGAGACCATCAAGGTCGTCGTGAAGGGACACTTCAAACCCTACGTGGGCGGAAAGGACCTGATCATAAAGATCATCACCGACATCGGAGTGGACGGAGCCAACTACAAGGCATTCGAGTTCCACGGCGATGTCCAGAACATCCCCGTTGCGGACAGGCTCGCCGTCTCCAACATGGCCATCGAGGCCGGAGGAAAGGCAGGTATCTTCCCCTGCGACGACCTGACCCGCGAGTACATCAAGGACAAGGTCAGGGGAGACTACACCCCCGTGGAGGCCGATCCGGATGCCGTTTACTGCCGCACTCTGGAGTACAACCTGGACGAGCTCGAGTCCATGGTCGCCTTCCCCCACCTGCCCAGCAACGGACACGTGGTGAAGGAGACCGACGTCAGGATCGACCAGGCCTATCTCGGATCCTGTACCAACGGAAGGATCGAGGACATGAGGGTCGCAGCCGAGATCGTGAAGGGAAGGAAGGTCCACCCCGACGTCAGGTTCCTGGTGGTCCCCGCATCCCAGAGGGTCTACCGCCAGATGGTGGAGGAGGGTCTGATGCAGATCTTCCTCGACGCCGGAGCCTTCATCTCCGGACCTACATGCGGAGCATGTCTCGGAGGTTACATGGGAATCCTCGCCGCAGGCGAGAGGGCTGTGTCCTCCACCAACAGGAACTTCATCGGAAGGATGGGAGACAAGACATCCGAGGTCTACCTCGCGGGACCCGCCGTCGTGGCGGCATCCGCCATCGCCGGAAAGATCGTCACACCCGATCAGCTGGAGGGACAGTGAATGGAACAGTTCAAAGGAAAGGTATGGGTCTTCGGGGACAACGTCGACACCGATCAGATCATCCCCGCCGAGAGGCTGGTGGCCGCAAACCTGGACCACCTCAACGACTACATCTTCGAGAAGGTCAGGCCGGGCTTCGCCCAGCAGGTCCAGAAGGGCGACATCCTGGTCGCGGGAAGGAACTTCGGATGCGGATCCTCCAGGGAGCACGCACCCCTGTCCCTGATCGAGGCCGGATTCTCCTGCATCATCGCCGAGTCCTTCGCACGCATCTTCTACAGGAACTCCATGAACATCGGACTCCTGCTGGTGGAGTGCAAGGTCGACAAGCCCACCGAGGGCTGCGAGGCTGTCGTCGATCCCGACCACGGAAAGGTCGTCGTCGACGGTAAGGAGTACAAGTTCCCCGAGTACCCCCCGTTCATCACCGAGCTCGTCAGGGAGGGCGGACTCATGAACCTCGTCAAGGAGGGTAAGATATGAAGCAGCTCGCCATCATCCCCGGAGACGGTATCGGAAAGGAGGTCATCGCCGCCGGAATGGAGGTCCTGGATGCCGTTTCCGAGATCTCGTCCTTCCAGTTCGAGCCCGAGTACGTCAACATCGGATCCGACAGGTACCTGGAGACGGGTGAACTCCTCACGGATGAGGACATCAAGCTGCTCAAGTCCAAGGACGCCATCTACTTCGGTGCCATCGGAGACCCCAGGGTCAAGCCCGGTGTTCTGGAGCAGGGTATCCTACTGAAGATGAGGGCGGTCTTCGACCAGTACATCAACCTCAGACCCGTCACATCCTGGTTCCCCTTGGTCCCCCTCAAGAGGGAGGTGGACTTCGACATCCACTTCCTCAGGGAGAACACCGAGGACTTCTACATGGGAGCCAACGGATTCTTCGGGCCCAACAACGGAGGGAACAAGGCACACGTCCACGTGAAGAGGGAGCTCTACGACCTGGACATCGACCTCGATGCCAGATCCTCCAACGATGACGACTTCGCCTTCGAGATCGGACTCCTGTCCAAGAAGGCCGTCACCAGGTTCGCCGACTACGCCTGCAGGTACGCCGTTGCAAGGGGGGACAAGAAGGTCACCCTCGTGGACAAGGCCAACGTCATCACCACCAACTACGGCATGCAGAGGCAGATCTTCCAGGAGAAGACCAAGGAGTACGGACTGGACCTGGAGTTCATGTTCGTGGATGCCATGGCCATGGCCATGATCGTCCGTCCCGAGACCTTCGGAACCGTCGCCGTCCCCAACCTGTTCGGCGATATCCTCACCGATCTGGGAGCACAGCTCCAGGGAGGACTCGGAATGGGAGGAAGCGGAAACATCAACCCCGAAGGTGTCAGCATGTTCGAGCCCATCCACGGATCCGCTCCCGACATCGCCGGTCAGGGCAAGGCCAACCCCATCGCCGCCATCCTCGCCGCACAGATGCTCCTGGAGAACCAGGGCTTCCCCGAAGAGGGAAGGATGCTGCATGATGCCGTCAGGAAATCCCTGGACACCAACATGACCACTCCCGACCTGGGCGGAAAGCTCAAGACGGCCGAGGTCGGAAAGCACATCGCGGACTACGTCCGTTCACAGAAGAACTGATAAAATGATCTCCCTGGAGCTCGAGATAGATTACCCCGACGAGGCCACCGCATCGGCGGTGTTCGGTGCATTGCAGCCGGACAACGAGGGGTATGTTGATTCGGAGCTCCGGGGGACCAAACTCGTTTTCAGGATCAGTGCCGAGAGGTCCGGTACTGTCAAGAATTCTGCCGATGACCTCATGGCCTGCATCAAGATAGCCGAGGAGACAATCGGCATCGGATCCAGGGATTGATCCAGGCTATGGTATACTCTATGGTATACAGGATGTATCCGCCAGTATACCACAATATTATATGTATATACATACTATAAAGTATATGCTATGGTTCAAACCTA
>JBJEIK010000037.1:0-3229 GCA_051876975.1 Candidatus Methanomethylophilaceae archaeon | reverse complement strand
GCGCTTGTCCCTGAAATTACTGACCATGGCACCGTTGCGGGAGTGCTCGCCGGGCGTGCGCATGCGTCCCTGGAAGCTGGTGCCGTCGGACATGAGGTACACGCCCCGGTCCACATTCACCACATGGCTTTTCGAGACCACGGTCCCCTTGTTGATGTGCAGGAACTCGTCTTCCGGGAGCACCGAGAACAGGTCCTTCAGGGCTATGTATGTGCCCTCAGCCCTCCCATCCTCCAGGTGCACGACTGTTTTACGGTCTGACCTGATGACATATACGATGTCCGGTGTCTCGATGCCGTGTTTTTGGAAGAAAATATGGACCTTCTCCTTCATGTGGGCGCCGTGGGTGGATGAGAATATGTGAATATAAACTTGTGTTACCAATGAATCGAATCGTAGCACCAATCCACGTCACGTATGCGGTATGCGCATCATGCATCCCTGTCATCGACGATCACACAGGCGCAGTATCCCCTCAACGGCCGGTAGCAATGGACTGCCACCGTCCTTCCGACACGCTTCACATGTTCCCTGATCGTCCTGGTCTCGCCGTTCATGGCAACGTCGGCGAAGCTGGTCAGCCATCCCGACTCATCCTTCCTGAAGAGGTCGTCGAACCTGAGTCCGACCAGGTCCTTCCTCTCCCTGTCCCAGAATGCGGCCATCTTATCGTTGCAGTAGCGGACGGTGAAATCGACGGTCCCGTCATCCTCTATCTGCATCTCTATGACCCCGAACGGCAGGGGCATGTTGTCGAGGACGGTGAACCTGTCGATGAAGTCCCATGGAACGGCGTTTGACGACGGTCCCCTCTCATCCATGAGGTTCATCCTGTTCATGTCATGTTCCTCGGACTCGTCCTCGCTCCCGATGAAGGATGTCCCGTCGGTCATCGTGTAGATGTTGTCGGAGATCTTCGATATGTGTCTCCTGGACACCATCGCGCTCCTGTTGACACGGATGTACTCGTCGGATGTGAGGGCTGACATCAGGGATGTGATCGACCTGCGGGTCTCCAACGCGCGTCCGTCCACCAGGTGGATGATCGTCTTGCCGTCCTCTCTGGCGATGTAGGTTATGTCCCTTTCAGTGACGCCGTTCTCCACGAACAGCATCAGAAGCTCCTCGTCCATTCTCCGATCTCCCGGGTGCGACCAGTCGGTCGTCGGATAAAACCGCTTCGGGCGATGTTTCGGTTCCCGGAGATGATCTCGCCTATGACCAGGTTAGCCAGGGTCATGCCGAACACCGCGGGAACGGTCGGGAGAGATCCCAGCACGCTCTTCCCGTGGTCATCCCTGTCCTTCGGTTTGGCGATGGGAGGTTCCTCGGAGAACACCGCGGTGATGTTGGATGTGTCGTAACCCCTCAGACCCTTCCTGACAATGGCCGCCATGGGGCAGGTGTGTGTCTTCATGACGGGTGCGACGCGGATCCTCTGTGTATCCATGTGGAGTGCGGCCCCCATGGAGGAGAATGTCCTGATCCCCATTCCGCAGGCATGTCTGAGAAGCTCGGTCTTGTGCCCCACCGTGTCTATGGCGTCCACCAGTATGTCGAAGTCCCCGTCCAGGATGGTCGGGATGGTGTCCTCGGAGACCAGGAGCTCCATGGCGCTGATGTCGATATCCGGGTTGATGGAACGGGCCCTCTCGCACGCGACCTGTGCCTTCGGTCTGCCGATGGTCTGTGTCGTGGCTAGGATCTGCCTGTTGAGGTTGCTTCCGGAGAACACGTCGCCATCGACGACACGTATTCTTCCGATCCCGGCACGGACCATCCCCTCCAGCGCATATCCTCCCACTGCACCGCATCCGCAGAGGACCACGGATGCGTTCCTCAGTTTCCCTATCCCTTCGTCTCCGAGCAGGATGCTCGTCCTCGTGTCCAGTCCGTCGCTCATCCTATCAGTCTCCCCAGGTTGGTATCCGCTATCTCCAGGAGCTCCTCCGGGTCCCTTCCGACGATGCCGCCGAGTCTGGATGCGAAATCGTACATCCCGGTGAAGACCTTCCCCGCATGTGGTGCATCCGTCTCCAACAGGAGCCTGTCGTCCGGTATGGCGTCCATGAGGCGTTTCACCCTGACATCCGATCTGGAGAGGATACGGGGGGATATGGAGAAGAGGCAGTTCAGTTCGGAGAACGGTTTGAGGTAACTGTCCGATCCGTATGAATGGAGGATGATCCCGGGGCATCCATTGCCATGGGACCTCACCGATTCCAGGACCTCCTTCTCGGTTCCGACCATGTGGATGGTCGCCACCCTGCCCATTTCCGATGCGATCCCCAGCTGTTCCTCGAAGGCCTGCATCTGGTCTCTGACGGATCCGCGTTTGTAGTCGAGTCCGATCTCCCCGACCTGGGCCCTGTCATCGGATTCCAGGATGGATGTCAATCTCTTCCTGACATCGTCGTCCCATTCGTCCGTATACCAGGGGTGGACTCCGTATGAGCCGACAATGCGGGGGTCCGTCATCTTCGATTGCCTGTCCCATTCGTCGGGACGTGCGGTGCATGCCATGAGGATCCTGGCCGAATCCAGGTCGGAGTATCTCTCCCCGTAACCCTCCTCGACGAGATGGAGGTGTGAATCCGAGAACCGTGCGTTCTGAACCATCGTTCCCCCATAATCCCATGGGATTATTATTGTCTATGTAGAGTTAGGATTGCCTAAACTTTAAATAATCAGTTTAGGATATCCTAAATACCATGAGGGTCGAGGAAACACGCTCAGAATCGGTCAGGGGACCATCCGACATATTGATCCATGATCCCTGTTCCTGCAGGGAATGCCCAGCGGCAGCGGCAGGTACCTCGGTCTCCGAGCTGAGGGAGCGTATCGTCAGGCACTGCTCACCGACCTTAGCCGGCCTCAAATGCGGAAGCATGTTCAAGGTGTGCACGAAGGACCCTCATGGTTTCTCGAGAAGTGTCGACGACGTCCTGGGTGAGGTCCATCACAGAGGTGTAAGGATCGTACCGTTGCACGAGGACGGTTGCGGTGTTCTTCTATATGTGTACCGTCCGAAGCTGTTGGAGAGAAGGGTGACCGAGCCTGGAGTGGCGACGTTCCTGTCCGGGTACGGTTACGATGCGATGGATGCGGATTCCCTGCTCGGGAGACTCATCGAGAGGTTCTCCGAGTGCGGAATGCCACCGGAGGTCGGTGTGTTCCTGGACTATCCGTTGGAGGATGTGGTCGGATACATCGAGAACAAGGGGATCGG
>JBJEIK010000036.1:0-3236 GCA_051876975.1 Candidatus Methanomethylophilaceae archaeon | reverse complement strand
CATGAAGAAGAGCGTCAACATCGAGAAGTCCGTTCGTCAGATCAGTCTTGTCGACACCAGTGTGGCCATCCTCGCCGGATTGATGATCGTCCCATCCGTCGTCGCCTTCGGAGGGGATGTCAGTTCAGGTCCCGGACTCATGTTCGTCACCCTCCCCATGGTCTTCGAGTCCATGCCCGGAGGACACATCGTCGGGGCCCTGTTCTTCTTCCTGGTGATCATAGCCGCGATGACATCCGCCATATCTCTCGCGGAGACGGTGGTATCCATGATCCGTGACCGTCTCAAGTGGACCCGCACGGTAGCATCCGCCCTCGTCATGGTTCTGATCGCCGTGCTTGGGATGCTCTCCTGTCTCGGATTCGGTCCGTTGGACTTCATCAACATCGCAGGAAACACGTTCCTGGACATGTTCGACCTCATCTCCAATTCGGTGCTGATGCCGATAGTCGCGATCCTGACCTGTCTCTTCATAGGGTTCGTGGTCGGTCCGAAGTTCATCTCGGATGAGATCAAGACCTCGGGGGAGTTCGGTTTCGAACGGCCCTATGGCATCCTGGTGAAGTACATCTGCCCGGTCTTGCTTCTGTTGATCCTGATAACGGGTCTGATGAGCATGTTCGGCATCTACTCCATCTGATGTCTCAACCCGGTCCCGCGGGTCATTCCGCGGTGACCGGAAATACCAATCGAAGATTCGAAATACCTATGAGAGCAGTTGGGTCCATTATGGAAGAGGGTGGTTCTGAGAGGGAGTTTTCATCTGACGATCACATGGTCTTCGCCATGCTCATGTGCTTTCCCGCGAAGATCAGGCAGTGTATGGATCTCATCGTGTCCAGTTACGTGCTTGATGCTGGGATCCGTCTGCCCCATCTCATGACCGTCACCGTCATCGGCAGTTTGGACAATCCTTCACAGAAGGAGATCCGCGAGCATCTGCCATTCGACAAATCCTACATTTCCATTCTCGTCCGCGAGCTCATAGACATGGGGTGTGTGGTCAACGTCGGGGAGGGGAAGGTGCAGTCCCTGAAGCTGACCGAGGATGGACGCCGTATGGAATCCGTATCACGTATGGTGAGGGACATCATCGATGCCAACATCTTCAAGGATTTCGATGAGGATGAGCGCAGGGCGTTCGAATCGTGTCTTAGGAAGCTGGAGAGCCGTATCGACATATTGACGCAGACCTACTCCCAGAAGGTTCCACGTCAGTAAGATGGTTTACTCATAAACCAATACATTCCTGTTATAATCCCTGTAGATGTCTTGGTAAAAGCTTTTATCAGAGTGGTTGAAACTATCGACCACTTTATTTTACATATTATCTGTATCATTTGTCCCACTTTCAAAAAATGAGATGGTTTATCCCACAACCTACTAATAATACTTCCAAGTGACCCGAAGTATCGTGGGTGATTATCATCGCCGTTGAACAGATTACTTATAAGAACATTGATCCGAGGACCCGTAACACCATCATGGTGGGTCTGTGCCTCGCGATGATCGTCGCTTGCTTCGACGGGACCATCGTAGGTACATGCGGTACGGTCATCGCCTTGGACCTCAATGGTGCCTCGCTCTACGCCTGGATGATCACGGCGTACATGCTGTGCGAGACCATCATGATCCCCATTGCGGGTAAATTGTCGGACCTTTACGGAAGGAAGCCCCTGTTCCTCATCGGACTCGGATTGTTCGTCGCAGGGTCCTTCGTCGCCGGTCTCTCTACCAACATGGAGATGCTCATCGTATGCCGTGCGGTGCAGGGTCTCGGAGGAGGAATCCTCATCCCTGTGGCCACTGCAGCTGTTGCAGACCTCTATGCACCCCGCGAGAGGGCAAGGATGCAGGGAATCCTCGGAGCCATCTTCGGAGTCGGAAGCGGAATCGGACCCCTTCTTGGAGGTTACATTACCGATTTCATCAGCTGGCACTGGTGCTTCTACATCAACCTGCCCATCGCCGCGGTCGCATTCTTCCTGACGATCAAGAAGTTCCCCACGCCCATCAGCGATGAGAAGCCCGTCATCGATGGGAAGGGTATCGCCCTTCTCTCCATCCTTCTGTTGGACTTCATCCTGCTCTTCGAGTTCGGAGGTAAGGATTTCGAGTGGGTAAGTGTCGAGTCCATCGTCATGGTTTTAGTTGCCGCTATCCTTCTCGTCCTCTTTGTTAAGGTGGAGCAGAAGGCCGTCGAACCCATCCTGTCACCCAAGCTGATCAAGAACAAGACCGTCATCATGGCGGCTGTCTACATGTTCGTCTTCGGAATCGGAATGATGGGCGCCATGATCTACTCCAATATGTTTGCTATCGGAATACTTGGTATGACCACCATGGAGGCCGGAGAGTATTCCCTTGCGATGGTCGCCGGAATGATGATCACGGCCATGGCTAGTGGTGCGTTGGTCAACAGGACAGGTTTCAAACCGTGGCTCACCATCGGACCCATCATCACGTTCATCGGACTGTTCATGATGTCCAAGATGACCATCGGAACCGACGTAGTGTACTACATCGAGTGTCTCTTCGTCTTCGGAATCGGTCTCGGATGCATGATGGCCGTAATCATGACCGCTGTTCAGAACAGCTGTACTACCCGTGAGATGGGTATGACCACATCTGCCGTCAACCTTCTCAGGTCCATCGGAACAACCGTCGGTACCGCGATCTTCTCGATGCTGATCAACAACAGGATTTCCTCGGAGCTTCAGGCCAACCTGCCTGATGCGGTGTATCAGCTGATCCCCCATGATTCAGGTATCCTGAATATCTTGGACCTCAGTAACCCCGATATCGCTGCTGTATGGGGCCCCGTGTTCAGCATACCTCCTGGAATCGAGCAGAACCTCTACAACATCCTGCTCTCTTTCGCCAACAGTGTGGACTTCGCCTTCCTCGCCGGAGGAGTCATCATCCTGTTGCTGGCGATCATAGGTATCATCTTCAAGGTTCAGACTCCCAAGGAGGAGGGGCCGGAGGAAGATGCCAAGATGGATGCTGTCCAGTGAAATCTGCGGTACATGTGTATCGCCATCACCATAAACTCTTAGGGGGTGTCCCTTCGGGGATGCCCCATTTTCTTCAATCACCCGTATCTTGTTAAGTTGATTCTCTCATGAGCATTCTGTGGCATCGGAATAGTTTAGTGTAAAACAATCATATTTTTTTCAAATCGGTTCATATTATTTTCACATAATCATCTATTATTTAAAATCGGGCAATCAATC
>JBJEIK010000035.1:0-3244 GCA_051876975.1 Candidatus Methanomethylophilaceae archaeon | reverse complement strand
ATGATGTCCAAGGACACGTCGAGCGAGACCATGATCCATGCGATAGATGCGAGGATCGACGGTTTCTTCGAACGCGGCAGATCCGATCCGTTGACGTTCTTCAACAACGTCGTCCAGAAATCCATCATGATCGCCGAGAGGCACAGAACTGAGATCGGCCGTCAGATCAACGAGAAGAGGATGGAGGCCATAATCAAGATGGCCAAGATGTCCGACCGCAACTTCTCCGAGATCGTAGATTTCGCCCTGGACAAGAGCATAGAACTCACGAACAGCGAGATTGGTTACGTGGGACTCTATGACAAGGACCGCAGGGTCATCCGGATGATGGCCTGGTCCAGGGAGGTGATGTTCAGATGCGCGATGCAGAGAAATCCGGTGGAGTTCCCCCTCGACACCACGGGGGCATGGGGTGAACCCATACGTCTCGGAAGATCCGTCATCATCAACGACTACGACAACGACCGCAGGATGATCAAGAAGGGTACCCCCGAGGGACACGTCGAGCTGAAGAGGCTCCTCATGGTGCCCATATTCCTGAACGGGAACATCATAGGTACCGCGGGAGTTGCCAACAAGGCACTCGAGTACACATGGATGGACGAGGTGCAGCTCAACATGCTGATGGAGGAGATGTTCTCCATATACGGTCAGTTGGAGGCGACCAGGGCAAGGACCGCCGAGAACAGGATGATCAGGAAACTGATGGAGCTGAGCAGTACCGGATTCATGTTCATCAACATGAACATGGAGATCATCATGATGAACAGACTCGCATCGGAACTCATGGGTGTCGATGCGGACGGAAAGGAGAAGGTCAACCTGGAATCGATACAGAACGGGATAGCCATAGACCTGACCGAGGCCATCAACGCCATCCGGAGGGATGGAGGAACCCACAGGATGAGGGTGACCTCGGACGGGTCCGTGTACGACATGATGGTCTCGGGTACGGTCGGGGAGGAGTTCAGCAGTTCCGGTTTCTCGGTCGTGTTCGAGAACGTGACCGAGATCCATCAGAAGGACACGAGGATCGACAGGGCGGTGGACCACATCAGGACCCTTGAGGGCCCCGTTCTGAAGACCATGACGGAATCGTTCCGGACTCTCGAGGAGATGTACCCCGAATCCGACATACCGTCCACCCTTCTCTTCGCCCGTAGGAGGATGGATGAGGCACTGTCCTTCATGATGGACTACCGCAGTGTCGGACTGAACGATCCCGAATGGATGCTCCTCAAGGATGCCATCGCAGAAGCTTCGGAGGAGGTCGATCTTGCAGGGGTTGAACTCAACGTCCGCGTGGGCATGATGAGGGTGTTGGCCGATCCGGCCTTCCATCTGGTCTTCAAGAACCTCATATCGAACTCGATGGATCATGGAGGTTGCGTAAGCAGGGTGGACATCTCATGCAGGATAGAGAACGGTGCCCTCACGATCGTCTACAGGGACGACGGATACGGTATATCGGAGAACATGAGGCACTTCCTCTTCGACCAGGTGGATAACGGGAAGTTCGGGATCTTCCTGATAAACAACATAATCTCGGCATCCGGATTCGGATTCGAGAACAAGGAGAATGACGGGGGAGCGGTCTTCGAGATCACCGTCCCGCCGTCGCATTACAGTTTAGGCTGAGAACTGACTGGGTTTTCCCGCAGCGGTCACCGTCATCACCATCTCCATGAGCATGTCGTCACCGTCCCCTCCGAAGGAGAACCTCTTCTCCTTCCTGTCAACGGAGACACTGATATCGGAAACGCCTCCCTCGGAGACTATCCTTGTCACATGCTCCCTTCCGATGGCCTCGCTGGCGGACACGGCCTCATCCAAGGTCTCGTACACGGCGTTCCCGAGCTTGGAGAACACCTCGAACTTGCACTCGGTGGCACCGATCGTCTCGGGCTTGATCAGGAACTCCACGGATTCCGAAACAGAGGATGTTATGGCACCGATCGCATTGCCCACATCCGCATCCTCATGGATTATGACGTCTGTGCCGAAGGCCTCTCCGACCCATCTTATGTAGACGCCCGCCGGGGCACCGATGCCGATGATGGGCTTGTTGAGGGAGATGGTGCAGCCGTAGTCCCTTCCGGATTCATGGTGGATGGCCTTGTCGATCAGGTCCATGGCGGTGGTCCCGATATCCATCGAACCGGTCTCCTCCATCATGAGCTCCTTCATGAGTTCGATGCAGAGCTTGTCGCGTATCTTCTCCTTGGAGACGGTGATGAACTCCTCCTCAGTGATTCCTGCCATCCCGGCCATGTACCTCACACCGTTCATCGATGCCTCTGCATCGTATCTGCGATAGGTCCCGTCGGCATGCAGGAGGTCCGTGGGGGTCATACCGATCCTCTGGATGTAGCCCCTGCTCTCCATCCTCGCGACATTGAAGGAGAACGGATGCAGGTTCAGGATCTCCCCCGCCTCCCTCAGCGTGTACGGACGGTCGACGGCCAGGTTCAGCAGCTTCATGTCCGCGGAGGAGATGATGCCCTCGTCGGGGATGCGCAGGGTCCTGAACATCTCGCTGTCCAGGACTATGTTGTCCACACCCAAGGCCTCCGGGGTGGTACGGGACCTTCTGCCGGCCACCTCCCTGAGGTTGTCCGCGACGCACTGCCACTGGGATGCCGCGATGCATAAAGGCATCACACGCACCGATGACAGGATGATCCTCTTCCCGTTGACGATTATGCGGCTGTCGCCTCCGATACCCGAGGTGGCAATCTCGGCCGCCATGACATGCGTCCTCTTCCCTCCGATGATGGCACCTTCTGGTTCGAGACGGGGTTTCCCGTGACGGAGGATACCGATGTCGGTGGTGGTGCCTCCCATGTCCATGACGATGGCATCCTCGAGACCGGTCATGTGCATGGCACCGACCAGACTCGCGGCGGGACCGCAGAGGATGGTCTCCACGGGCTTGGCCTTGGCCATGGCCTCGCTCATCATGGCGCCATCACCCCTGACGATCATCAGCGGGGCGTGGATCTCGTATTCCTCGAGGACGGAACGCACGGAATGGAGAAGGTCGTCGATCACCGGGATCAGCATGGCGTTCATCACACATGTTGCCGTGCGTTCATTGAATCCCAGGTTGGATGACAGCTCGTGACCGCAGACCACAGGTACGCCGAGGATCTCCCTGGCCATGTCCCTCACCCTGATCTCATGGTCGGGATTGCGGATCGCCAGATAGCCGTTCACGGCGATGGCATCGACCCTTCCCTTCAGG
>JBJEIK010000034.1:0-3245 GCA_051876975.1 Candidatus Methanomethylophilaceae archaeon | reverse complement strand
GCATCCATCTTCATGCCCTTCAGGTAGTATCTGTTGCGGGCGATCTCGTTCATGGATGACAGTTGCATCCCCTGTTGGGTGAGCTTTATTGCGATCAGTGAGGAAAGCCTCCTCCTTTCGTCATCTGTCAGGTCCATGTAGCTCTTGCCGTGACCTATCCCCGCATCGGCGAGTATGGCCGCGACACCGTCGGTGTTCCCGCTGACCCTGCGGATGTACGGGTCGGTCCCTACGAAGAGCTCTGTCATCAGGTCCCCTGCGGGGATCAGCGATCCGGGCATCTCTTCGATGAATCCTCTGCGGGACCCCTCCTCCAGGAGGTATGTGTTGAGTCCGGACAGGCCGTTGATATGCTGCCTGTCACCGGCGATTCCCGCGAAGGCGATCTGCACCAGGTCCCAGTTGTTCTCATCCATGGTGACGGAGAACAGGAAGGCCATGGTGGCACCGCAACCTGCGACCATTCCGTCGATGCCGTAGAGGTGGGGGTTGGCATAGCAGACCCTCTTAGCCTCGGAGATGACGGTGTGATGGTCGAGGACCACGATGTCGCAGGACATCTCGTCGAGTTTGTCGATGTAGGATGCTCCCAGGTCGGTGATGATCATGCAGTCCGCCTTCGTGTGACGGATGGTCTCCATGTTCACGTCGTTGAGTGTCGTGAACAGGGTCACCCTGAACTCCTTGCCGGCACGCATGAGCGTCTTCGCGACGATCGCCGCGGCGGACACACCATCCGCATCATAGTGGGAGAACACCTGGATGAAATTGTGGCCGCGGACGATGTCTGCGGCTTGAGAAAGAGTGGAAAGAAGTTTTGATGGGACCTTGGTCTCCATGTATACTCACTTGAGCATGAGTTCCGCGTTGCTGAGAGAATACTTCCAGTCTGCGGGAAGGATACCGTTCCTCTTGTAGTAGCGCTCGAGTCTCCTGATCTTTGCCTCGATCATGTTGAGACCCCTCTTGTTGGAGACATCTCCTCTGTTGTCCCTGAGGTGGACGTTCAGGTCGATGGCGCGCCTCATGAGGTTGGCCAGGTCCTCGGGAAGGGAAGGTGCTACTCCCTTCTCCTCCATGATCTTGGTGATGGTCTTTCCGGTTGCGAGCCTGACATCGGGGACACCGTACTGGTCCCTGAGGATGAGCCCGATCTTGGCGGAGATGATTCCATCCTTCGCGAGTTTCACTACAAGGTCCTCAATCTCGGTGGCGTTGAGAGGAACCCATGCAGGATTCTCGGAAACCATGGGGCGTTTTGAGCAGGATACTCCCTTTCTTCTTGTGTGCATTCTTGCCATAGTCTGATCCTCCGAATCATATCTAGGCGGCGAGGCTGAGGTTCGCGATTATATATCAATATAAAAAGGATTGTGTGCCCCCGTCTAAGATCGATCCATGTCGAGTCATGTCTGATACTTTATTAATAAAGGTATGACATTTACTGGGTCAACCAGCACCCGTGATTGGATCGGAGGATCCCCTTGGATTCGAGTACAGATCTGGCCCATGGGATGGTATCCTCGTACTCCTCCCTGTCGAAGGACAGCTGTTCCGGAATCTCCGAGAAGAGTTCCGACCTCATCTCGCAACGGTCGGAGACCTTGCCGGTTATCACCGCGGCACAGACGTCGCAGTACCCTATGTCCCGGGTTTCGATCACCTCTATCCCGTATCCGGATTCCTCGACGAACTCCCTGGCCGCAGCCTCCGCGGAGGTCTCCCCCTCCTCCACGTGTCCACCGGGCATCTCCCATCCGTTGCGACGCGGATGCCAGACCATCAGGAACCTGTCGCCGGAGAAGGCGACCGCGTATGCGGTCCTCAAAGCATCCTCTCCACGACGATCATCGCATGGTCCTTCTCGTGGGGGTCGAGTCTCCTCACGTCGGTGACCCTGAATCCCCTGTCTTCGATCACCTTCTTCGACATCTCGAAGATGGATTCGGGTGATGCGGTGACATCCTCGGAACGTGCCTTGACCGCCACCATACCCTGTCCCGCGTTGAACGCCTCCATGTTGTCGCAGAGGATCTCGGCCTGTCTCTTCTGGGCCACGTCCTGGTAAACTATGTCGACGGAATCCGCGAACATGGCGTACTCCTCGGGTTTGGTCGCATCTCCGAGGATCGGCATCATGTTGGGTCTGTCCGCACATGTGCCCACGAGTTCCCTGAACATCCTCTGTGCGAACTCCACGCAGTAGACCTTCCCGTCTGGACAGATGTCCGCCACATGGGAGGGGGTGGTTCCGCTGGATGCCCCCAGGTACAGGACCCTGCTGCCGGATGTGAACGGGAATCTTCTCCCGCCGTTCGTGATGTATGCCGAGAGCTTGCTCCTGCGGGGGTCCCACTCCCTGTACTCCGTCCCGGAGACGGTCGTCAGCCTCTCGCCGTACACCCTTTTCCCGGGGTGCATGGATATCGTGTACAGACGTCCCCTGTCGGAGAACACCCTGCCGGATGTGAATCCCAGTTCCTCCATGCTCCCCTGACAACGGGTGCGGTTATTTCCCCTTATCGCGTGTATCCGCGAACATCCATTATAGGGGAAGGTGTTCCCCTCATACATGATCACGAAGGAGACCCTCTCCGCCATCGCGGATGCCGTAGTCGAAGCCATCAGGAAGATCCCCGACTCAAAATGCCGCGGGGAGGAGGTCTGCATGGGTGCGGACGGCACTCCCACGGCACAGATAGACAAGGTCGCTGAGAATGCGGCCCTGATGTATATCGACCGCAACTCCATCCCTCTCAACGTTCTCAGCGAGGAGATAGGGTTCGTGGACAACGGTGCCGAGGAGACCCTCGTGATGGACCCGATCGACGGCACGTCGAATGCCATCGCCGGCGTCCCATATTACACGGTGTCCCTGGCCGTCGGAACATCGATGCTCTCCGACATAAGGCTGGGATACCTCCGCAACCCCGTCACCGGGGATGAGATGTGGGCGGAGAAAGGTGTCGGGGCATACAAGAACGGACACAGGATGTCCGTCCGCGAGCCGGACATGGACGATCTCTTCATGATGATCTACATGGGGAACGGTGCCCATCCGGATGCGTTCGCATTGACGAAGAGCGTCAAATCCTCCCGTTGCTACGGATGTTCATCCCTGGAGATGGAGATCGTGGCCGAGGGAGAGGCCGACGGCTACTTCATGAAGGCCGAGAAGTACACCCGCGAGGTCAGGATCGTGGACATCGCCGCCAGTACCATCATCCTCCGCGAGGCGGGAGGGG
>JBJEIK010000033.1:0-3252 GCA_051876975.1 Candidatus Methanomethylophilaceae archaeon | reverse complement strand
CTGTCCGGATATTGCGGATTCGAGAAGAGTTCACCTGATCAGGTGAAGGCGGCAGTGGATGACGTCATCAAAGCGGCATACGAGACCTACAAGGGAACCCCTGCCGCAAAGAACGGTCAGATATACTTCATCGCCAACGAGATCTTCACGGGACCATCCAACATCGTGTCCCTGGCATACTGCGCCGAGTGGTTCTATCCAGATCTCTTCGAGGACCTGGATGGAACCGCTGTCTTCCAGGAGTACATCGACAAGTTCTGTCCCGCACTGAAGGATTACGATCTCTCCGCCCATATCGACCAGTTCGTGATGGGTCCCTCCACCGCCTGAATGCACAGATCGGGGGATGATCTCCCCCGGTCGAAACCCGTTATCGAAGGTTTCTTCCATGAATGACAACAAAGACTCCGTCGTCCTGCATCCCATCCCGCAGGATGATTCCCTGTACGCCGAATGGGACAGCGGTTCAAAGGGAGGCGAGATGAGGGATGATTACCGTCGCTACATCTGGCGGAAGTGGATCTTCATCATCGTCTGCATCGTGGCATCCTTCATCGTGGTGGGCGTGACGGTCACAGTCGGGGAATATCCCATCGGTTTCTTCGAGGCCTATCAGATCATATGGGACCATATCACAGGTAACATCTCCCCGACGGACATAGGTCAGATCAAGGACCATGTGGTGTGGAACCTGCGTCTTCCGCGCATCCTTATCGCCATCATCGCCGGAGCGGGGTTGGCCGTCGCGGGTGCGGCGATGCAGAGCACCCTGAAGAATCCTCTGGCCGATCCATACACGACCGGTATCTCATCGGGAGCCGCGTTCGGTGCCACAATAGCCATCTGTTACGGTACGGGGATAGTCTCCGGTAACTTGGCGATAGTGGTCAACGCATTCGTGTTCTCCCTGATCCCCACGGCGATGATCATATTCATCGCCAAGGCGAGGAAGGTGTCCCCGGTGAGCATGATAATGGCCGGTATCGCGGTGATGTACATATTCAACGCATTGACAACCGTGCTGAAGCTATGGGCGGATCCGGACGCGCTCGCAGCCGTCTACCAGTGGCAGGTCGGTACCCTCGAAGGGTTGAAGTGGAGCTCGGTTCCGCTGATGTTCATCACAACACTCGCCGGTTCCATTTTCCTGATGGTCATCTCGAACAAGCTGAACATCCTCGCCGCAGGCGATGACAGTGCAAAATCCCTGGGGATAGATGCCTCCTCCCTGCGCATAATTTGTCTGGTGGTCGTCTCCCTGGTGACAGCATCCATCGTCTCCTTCACGGGGATCATAGGTTTCGTGGGATTGGTCGCACCCCATGTGGTCAGGCTGTTCATAGGTTCCGACAACAGGTTCCTGATCCCGGCATCCATCGCTTTCGGTGCCATGCTCCTGCTTATCTCCGACCTTGTCGGAAGGACGATCATCGCCCCTGCGGTGTTGCAGGTGGGAGTGGTCACGGCCTTCCTCGGCGGTCCGCTGTTCCTGTGGCTGATCATCAGGCAGAAGAAGGAGGTGTGGTGAGATGGAGGTTAGGACAGAGAACATGGATTTCGGGTACGGTGATGTACCCGTGCTCCATGGGATAGATCTGAGGATAGACGAACCGGGCTTGGTCTGCATCATCGGACCGAACGGTGTCGGGAAGTCAACATTGGTCAAGTGCATCAGCAAGATCATCCATCCCACCGGAGGTGCGGTCTATGTGGACGGACACGACCTGGAGGATGTTCCGCTGAAGGAACTGGCCAAGGTCATGGGTTTCGTCCCCGTGGTATCCGGCGACACGTTCTCAATGACGGTGATGGACACGGTACTGATGGGACGCCATCCCCACCAGAGGATGGGCACCACCTCCGACCTGGACCTCAGTATAGTGGACAGGACACTGAACATGATGGGGATCTCGCATCTGGCCATGAGGAACTTCAACGAACTCTCCGCGGGACAGCATCAGAAGGTCGCCATCGCAAGGGGATTGGCCCAGACGCCGAGGATGCTGATCCTCGACGAACCCACATCCAACCTGGATGTCAGGCACCAGATACAGGTCACAGGCCTCCTGAGGGACCTCGCCCACAGGCACGGGATGACCATATTGATGATTAGTCACGACCTGAACATCGCGGCCAGGTTCGCAGACAGGATGATCATGATGGCCACTCCGGGAGTCGTCTACAGGACGGGGACACCGGAGGAGGTCCTGACCGAGGAATCGATAAGATACGTCTACGGGGTCGAATGCAGGATCATAGAGGACTGCGGCAGACCCCATGTGATCTTGGGCGAGGCCGTCTCCGACGAGGAGATGAGGGTCCTGCACAGAGACGGGTGAATCCCGGGATGAAACACCTTACCATCAGGCCACGTCGGATGGTCTGATGGATATTCTCATCGCCCAGGGCGGGACAGGATGCTCCTGCGGGACCTCCTCGCAGAAGACGAACGCGGTGTCGTATTCCGGCCTCCTTGTAGGATACGTCCCGTATCCGTCGGTGAAGAACATGAGCCCCTTAAGTTCCCTGAGGGAACCCTCCTCCCTCATTCCATCCACATAGTCGAAGACGGGTCTGAAGTCGGTACCGTTGCCGCCTTCCAATGAGAAGTTCTCCATGAGGATCCTCATGTCCTGCTCGCATCTCACGATATCATCCCTGCGGACCATGTCATCGCATTGGATTATATGCAGTTCCGCTCCCGCGGATGGTGCCGATATCCTGAGGACCTCGAAGGCCTCCTCTATGAACTTGATTACAGGTCCTCTCATGGTGGATCCGGACGTGTCTATGGCGATGACGAACTGCTCTATGCCGGGGGTGTCGCTGTACTCCAGCGAGTCGATCAGTGGCATGTTGCCGTAGACCTGCAGTCCGTAGGCGTAGTAGATGTAGTCGAACTCGTCCAGGTTCTCCCTCACCCTGTTCCTGGTGCTCATGAACCTGCGCAGGAAGGACCTGTAGTCGTACCTCCTGCGGTTCCTTATCCTCAGGATGGACATCAGTCCGTCGGTCCTGTCGGCCAGGTTCCTGGAGAATCCCTCCACCTCCACCATCGCCTGCTTGGATAGCTCCTCCCACTCGGGATCGATGGTATCGGGCCTGACGGCATGGTCGTCGTGGGAGAACATGCGGCGGAGATCGCCTATCTGCCATTGGGATGCTGATGCGAGTTCGGCGGCCATCAGCTCCGGGACGGGTCCTCCGGCGCGTTTGAAGTACTTCTCGCAGGAGTACATCCTGTCATCCCTC
>JBJEIK010000032.1:0-3253 GCA_051876975.1 Candidatus Methanomethylophilaceae archaeon | reverse complement strand
TCAAACTCGAGTGGGTTTCCGCTTCCGAGGGAGAGAAATTCCAGAAGACCATCGTCGAGTTCGTTGACACCATCAAGGCACTCGGACCCACCCCTCTGCAGAAGGAGGCGAACTAAATGGGATTCTTTGACAAGCTGTTCAAGAAAGATGAGAAGGGCGCTGCCCCTGCAGCCCCCGCTGAGAAGAAGGAGCCCGTCTCCACGAAGGCCTCCTTCAAAGCCGAGTCCGCAGCCGCACCCGCAGCAGAGGCCCCCAAGGCCTGTGCCTGCTCCTGCTCCGACAAGAAGGTCGACGAGACCGTCGGACTGCCCGCAGCTGACCTCGGAGAGCTCATGCCCGGTGCACCCAAGAACGGAAAGATCAAGCTCGCAATCTACTGGGCCGCAGCATGCGGTGGATGCGACGTCTCCCTTCTGGACACCCATGAGAGGATCCTCACCATCGGAGACATGGCCGACATCGTCATGTGGCCCATCGCAGCCGACGGAAAGGAGAAGGATATCGAGGCGATGAACGACGGTGACATCACCGTCTCCATCATCTCCGGAGCCGTCAGGAACTCCGAGAACGAGCACATGGTCAAACTGCTGAGGAAGAAGTCCAAGATCGTCGTGTGCTACGGAACCTGCGCATGCTTCGGTGGAAGCCCCGCACTCGCCAACCTCGTCCCCGGTGGAGCAGATGAGATCCTGGACTACGTCTACGCGAAGACCACCTCTTCCGCAAGCTTCCAGGCAGACTACCACGCAGACAAGCCCGTGATCCCCCAGACCTCCTACCAGGCCCCCGAGGGAGAGCTCACAATCCCCACACTGTACAACACCGTCAAGACTCTCGATCAGGTCATCGATGTCGACTACTTTGTGCCCGGATGCCCTCCCCTCCCCGAGACCATCAGCTACATGCTGAAGGCTGTCATGGACTTCGCGTACAACGACGTGCCTCTGCCCCCCAAGGGAACCATGATCGGAGTCACCACCAAGACCCTGTGCGAGGAGTGCCCCAGGAAGAAGGAGAACGCAAGGATCACCAAGATCTGCGAGCCCCACGAGGTCGATGTGAAGGACGGAGTCTGTCTCATGGACCAGGGAATCCTGTGCCTCGGACCCGCAACCATCGGAGGATGCGGTGCCAGGTGTACAAAGGTCGGACAGCCCTGCCGTGGATGCTACGGACCCACAGAGCATGTTCAGGAGCAGGGAGCAAGTATGTTCACTGCAGTCGCATCTCTGTTCCCCGTCTTGGACGAGGACCCCACCTGCGGTGAGGATGAGATCATCAAGATCATGAGCGAGATCAAGGATCCTCTCGGATACTTCTACGCATTCACCCTGGGCAAGTCCCTGATCAAGAAGGCAGTTAAGGAGACAGGAGGTCAGTAAATGGCAGCACCTATCATTTGGGATGACAAGAAGAAAGTCACAGAGAAGCGCGTGACCGTCGACCCCATCACCCGTCTCGAGGGACACGGAAAGATCGAGATCTTCCTCGACGACAAGGGAGACGTCACCAACGCATACTGGCAGGTCCCCGAGCTGAGAGGCTTCGAGAGATTCTGCATCGGAAGGAAAGTAACCGAGCTGAACCAGATCACCGCAAGGCTCTGCGGTGTGTGCCCCGGTGCACACCACATGGCAGCCACCAAGGCGATCGACGGATGCTACAACACGAAGCCCACCGAGACCGCGTTCCTCATCAGGGACACGTTCTACAACGCACACTTCGTGCACAGCCACATCGCGCACTTCTACGCACTGGCAGCACCCGACTTCGTCTGCGGACCCGCAGCCCCCGCCGCCGAGAGGAACGTTCTCGGTGTCGTCGGACACGTGGGACTGGAGCTCGGAAGCGCGGTCCTCAAGACCCGCAGGGAGGCCCAGCAGATCCAGGCCATCATCGGAGGAAAACCCACCCACCCCCTCATGGGAGTTCCCGGTGGAGTCTCCAAGGCCGTCAGCAAAGAGGAGCAGAAGGAGATCATCGGCTATGCCGAGGACATGGTCGAGTTCGCAAAGACCTCTCTGCAGGTCTTCAAGGACGTCGTCCTGGCCAACAAGGAGTACATGGACATCGTGCTGAACCCCGACCTCTACTACCACGAGACCTACCACATGGGACTCGTCAACGAGAAGGATCAGTTCGAGATCCACGAGGGTAAAGTGAAGGTCATCGACCAGAAGGGTGCAGATGTCGTCAAATACGACCCCTTCGACTACCTCGACTACATCGCCGAGGCCGTCGAGCCCTGGTCCTACGAGAAGTTCCCCTACCTGAGGAAACCCGGATACAAGGGACTCGTCGACGGACCCGACAGCGGACTGTACAGGGCCACACCTCTCTCCAGGCTCAACGTCGCCAAGGAGATGCCCACACCCCTCGCACAGGATGCTCTCGTCGAGTACCGTGGAATCCTCAAGGATGCCGGAGTCGAGGGACCCTGCCAGCACACCCTGGTCACCCACTGGGCTAGGATCATCGAGATGCTCTGCTGTGCAGAGAAGTGTCTCCAGGATGCTCAGAACCCCGACCTCGTCAACGGTGACATCAAACAGAAGGACATCGTTGCCGGCGGACGTGGAGTCGGTTGTGTCGAGGCCCCCAGGGGAACCCTCACCCACGACTACACCTGCGACGAGAACGGAATCGTCACAGCCTGTAACATGGTCGTCGGAACCACCAACAACAACGGACCCATCTGCATGGACGTTGCCAAGGTGGCAAAGGCACTCATCCACAACTTCGAGGTCTCTCCCGGTCTGCTGAACATGGTTGAGATGGCGTTCAGGGCATACGACCCCTGCAACTCCTGTGCAACCCACAGCCTGCCCGGACAGATGCCTCTGACCGCGGTCATCAAGAACGCGGACGGATCTGTCTACGACACCATCACCCGCAACTGAAGGTGAAAACCGAGGGGGTCTTCCCCCTCATCTCAAAAACATCTTATGACGTCCCATTCGGGCTTTAGTTTGGGACGTCAGCTGTATTTCGCTCTTTTCTTCGGAGACGGTTTGAAACGGTTGTTCTCGCGGCCGCGTATCATGAGATCGGAACGTTTGCCCAGGTCTATTCCGTCGAGAAGATACAGGTGGGCATTGTCGAGGTCCAGGAGGCCGCTGTTCAACACGGGGCCGAGCAGGTCCTCATCTATGACATTGACGGGCGATCCGCCCAGCATCCTGTTGAAGGCGGGGATCACAAGGAATCTCTCCGGAAGGTTCGGATACCTCTCATCGGTTCCGCCGTTGAAGGA
>JBJEIK010000031.1:0-3254 GCA_051876975.1 Candidatus Methanomethylophilaceae archaeon | reverse complement strand
TCGTCATGGGAACCGTCGAGGGAGACATCCACGAGATCGGAAAGAACGTGTGCTGCGCAATGCTTCGCGGAGCCGGTTACAACGTCATCGACCTCGGACCCGATGCAAGCGCCATGGACTTCATGGACGCCGCAGAGGAGCACGGGGCACAGGTCGTCGGTGGATCCGCACTCATGACCACAACACTCGAATCCCAGAGGGAGATCGTCGAGACCATCAAGGAGATGGAGGTTCCCTACAAGGCCATCTTCGGAGGAGCACCCTGCAGCCAGGCCTGGTGCGATGAGATCGGTGCGGACGGATACTCCGAGACCGCGAACGAGATCATCGGACTCGTGGACAAGCTCATCGGAGGTGCCTGATCATGGCAGCAACCAGGGCACTCACCATCCCCGATGTCTACGAGAGGTTCGTGAAGGGAAAGAAGGTTCCCGAGGCAGACTGGGACTACAAGATCATCCCCGAGAACCTGACCGCTCTCAAAGAGAAGTACAACATCAAGATCGAGAACGACTCCATCATCCCCGAGGATAAGGAGCTCATCAACAACCTGTTCCAGGCAGGACTCGAGATGCTGGTCACCACCGGTTTCTACTGCCAGGACCTCGGCCGTGTGATGAAGGTCACCGAGGAGGAGGTCTGGGAGGGAATCAAGAAGACCCCCACAAAGCTCATCCTGGGAGAGGGAAAGGACATCGCAAGGTTCTATCCCAGACACGGAAACAGCCCCGTGAAGCCCATCATCCAGGGAGGACCCACCGGATCCCCTCTGTCCGAGGACATGTTCATGAAGATCATGCAGTCCTACGCACAGGAGGGCACAGTCGACACCCTGGTCAACGGAGTCATGACCACCATCGAGGGAAAGCCTGCCAAGTCCAAGACCCCCTACGAGATCCGTGCCACAATGGCGGAGCTCAGGGCAACCAAGGAAGCCAGGATCAGAGCTGCAAGGCCCGGACTCGGTGTTTAGGGACCTGAGACACCCCTCTCTGAGGCGGCACGTCTCGTTGCTGACTGTCCCAACGCCGGACACAGGATCACCGACCCCCATGAGTGCTCCCAGCTGAACGAGCTGAAGATCGATATGACGGGTCTGAACATGCTCTCCGGATGGACCACATCCGGTGACACCATCATGATCGAGCAGATGCCCATCCTCGGTGGATACACCGGCGGAGTCGAGGAGACTGCGATCTCTGATGTGGCCACGACCCTCGCCTCCTTCGCTCTCTTCAGCGGTAACTTCCACCTTGACGGTCCCATCCACATCAGGTGGGGAACCACCATGGCAAGGGGAACCCTGCAGGTAGCAGCCCACGCAGCCGCAGCCATCGATGCCAACACCGACCTGCTGCTCGCCAACCAGTACTACCCCGTCGCAGGACCCTGTACCGAGATGTGTCTCCTCGAGACCGCCGCCCAGGCCATCACCGACACGGCATCCGGAAGGGAGCTCCTCTCCGGATCCGCGGCAGCCAAGGGAGTCGTCCAGGACAAGACCACCGGAATGGAGGCCAGGATCATGGGAGATGCAGCCGTCGCCACAGCCGGTATGAAGATCTCCGATGTCAACGAGGTCCTGAACAAGCTCATCCCGCTGTACGAGGCCCACTACACCGACGCACCCGCCGGAAAGACCTTCCAGGAGTGCTACGACGTGACCACCGTCAGACCCACCAAGGAGTACCTCGAGATCTACGACAAGTCCATCAAGACCCTGACCGACCTCGGTCTGGACTTCAAGTACTGAAACTTTCGAAAACAAACCGGTTAAGGGGGTGACGGACGACACACCGTCACCTCCGTCTCCCGTCGTGCTGCATCCGGTGTACGACGGGAGGCATCTGCCCTGCCTTCTGTTTTCTCAAGCATTTTCCTCCTCTAGGCAGGGCCCTCTCTCGAGAAGGATTATAATCAGGACATGAGGATACCAAAAAAGTACACGCGTGATCAGATGGTTGCCCGCAGATATGTAGATGTGTTCGAGGCCTACGACCGTTTCGTCGAAGGCGTGAAGATGAGTGAGAGCGACTGGGATTACCATGTCATCCCCGGGAACGCTGCCATGATGAAGGAGCGTTACGACATCAACTTCAGTAAGGACATCATCCCTGACGACCCCGATCTCGCCGACAGGCTCTTCCTGGCAGGTGTGGACATGCTCCTGACCACCGGCATCTACAACACCGACCTGGGCAGGGCCATGATGATCGATGAGGACGAGATATACGAGGGCATCAAGATGGCCCCCAAGAAGCTCACCCTCGGTCATGGTAAGGACAAGTGCAAATGCAAGGCACGCAGGGGGAACTCCAACAGGAAACCCGTCATCCAGGGAGGACCCACCGGTGCACCCGTCTCGGAGGACATCTTCTCTGCGATGATAGAATCGTATGCGCAGGAGCCCACGGTGGACACCATCGTCAGCGGTGTTCTGAACACGGTCAACGGTCATCCCGCCACCACCAACTCCCCCTGGGAGATCAAGGCGACCATGGCGGAGATAAGGCTGGTCCGTGAGGCCACCACCATGGCCGGAAGGCCCGGTATGGGCATATAGGGACCTGAGACCCCGCTCTCAGCGGCGGGACGTCTCTCCGCAGGTCTCGGTGAACTCGGACTCAGGAACTACGACTCCCACGAGTGCTCCCAGCTCAACGAGATGAAGATCGACATGTCCGGTCTGAACATGATCGCCGGTTGGCACGCTGCCGGGGACGTGATCATGATGGAGCAGATGCCGATCTTCGGAGGGTACATCGGAGGTATAGAGGAGACCGCGATCTGTGACGTCGCCACGATGATAGCCTCCTTCGCCATTTTCAACAGCGACATCCACCTGGACGGACCCATCCACATCAGATGGGGAACCACCACCACGAGGGAGACCCTGCAGATCGCCGCGCATGCGGCCATGGCATTGGACCTGAACACGGACCTCCTTTTGGCGAACCAGTACTACACCCTGGCGGGACCCTGCACGGAGATGTGCCTGTTGGAGACAGCCGCCCAGGCGATCACCGACACGGCATCCGGAAGGGAGCTCCTCTCCGGTTCCGCGGCAGCCAAGGGGGTTTCACAGGACAGGACCACCGGGATGGAGGCCAGGATCATGGGGGAGGCCGCTTCTGCGACCTGCGGTATGAGCATACCCGAGGTGAACGAGATCCTCGACAAGCTGATCCGTCGTTACGAATCGAGGTTCATCGATGCCCCCGTCGGCAAGAGGTTCCAGGATTGTTACGACGTGA
>JBJEIK010000030.1:0-3287 GCA_051876975.1 Candidatus Methanomethylophilaceae archaeon | reverse complement strand
CCTTCAGTCCGAACTGCCTCAGGACGGCGACGGTCGCCTCGTTCTGGTCGAGTGATACGAAAACTATCCTGGGCTTCTTGGATTCCGACACAGCGCGCCTGAGCCTCTCTATCTGGGTCTCCCTCCAGTGCCTCTTCTCGATGGTCATGGAGTCACCGTTCTCGAAGATCAGGGTGTGGTGCTGTCCGATGTCCTGGGGTCCGTTCTCAATGGTCCCGAGGAGCTTCAGCCTGAGGTCGTCCTCAGAGAACTCGATCTTCTCTATCCTGACACCCAGGGTCATGCGCTTCTTCTCGGCCCTCTCGGCCCTGAGCTTGTCCGCGGACTTCTCCTCGCGCCTGGTTGTGGATGCGGTCACCAGGTCACCAACCTCGATGACGTTGTAAAGGTGCCAAATGTCCTCATCGGTCTCGATCTGGATCCTCATGCTCCCGGCGGAAGCGTCCTCGTTCAGAATGCGCATGGATCCTCCCTATCCCCATCCTATATAATATGGGCGCGCTCGGAGCAGTTCCAGCATGTCAGTTTTGTCGTCTATTGGACAACGGACAATTCAGCCTGTCATGACCCGGGCATAGGGATTATATATGGAACGTGAATCTGATAATCCTCCGATGGCACGCGGATACTTGGTCCTCGAAGATGGGACCGCATACGAAGGTGAGCTGTTCGGCAAACAGGTCGACACAGTCGGGGAAGTTGTTTTTGGAACCGGAATGAGCGGATATCAGGAGAGTCTCACGGACCCGTCCTACGAGGGACAGATCCTCGTCATGACATATCCCCTGATCGGGAACTACGGAGTGACCGAGGAGTACTTCCAGTCAAGGTCCATCCACACCCGCGGACTGGTCGTCCGTGAGTACTGCAAGGAACCCTCCCCCATGTACAACGGCAGGACGATCGACGAGTTCCTCAGATTCTACGGAATCCCCGGTATCTCCGGAGTGGACACCCGTGACCTGGTCATCAAGATCAGGACCGGCGGAACCGTCAAGGGAGCTATCGTCTCCGCCGATGCGGACCTGGAGAAGGTCGCCAAGGACCTGAGGTCCATGCCCTATCCTTCGGAATCGAACCTCGTCGAGAATGTCTCCTGCAAGGAGATCACCCGTGATTACACCGGAAAGGACGTCACCGTCGGTATGATCGACTGCGGAGCCAAGACATGGATCGCGAAGAGTCTCGCCGACAGGTTCAACCTCGTCACATTCCCCTACGACACCCCTGCGGATGTCATCATGGACTCCGGAGTGCAGGGTGTCCTCATCTCCAACGGTCCGGGAGATCCGTCCCACCCAGCCATCCTGAACTCCACGGTCAAGACCATCCAGGACCTCTCGACCCAGCTGCCCCTCTTCGGTATCTGCTTCGGGAGCCAGCTCATCGGTATCGCCATGGGCGGATCCACATACAAGCTGAAGTTCGGTCACCGCGGATGCAATCAGCCCGTCAAGTACGACGGCCGCGTCTACATCACATCACAGAACCACGGATTCGCCGTGGATGAGAACAGCCTCGAGGGTACAGACCTTGTCGTCAACCAGGTCAACGTCAACGACGGATCCGTCGAGGGAGTCGAGCACAAGAACCTACCCATCTTCACATCCCAGTACCACCCCGAGGCATCGCCCGGACCCTGGGACACATCGTTCCTGTTCGACAAGTTCGCCCACATGATAAAGGAGGGGAGGCTTTGAGGAAGGATTACAAGAAACTAATGGTCATCGGTTCAGGTCCGATCGTCATCGGACAGGCCGCGGAGTTCGATTTCTCCGGAACACAGGCATGCCGTTCCCTCAGGGAGGAGGGCTACAAGACCGTCCTGGTCAACTCCAACCCTGCGACCATCCAGACCGATGCGGACACTGCGGACAGCGTCTACATCGAGCCGCTCCTGGCCGAGAACGTCGCCAAGATCATCGAGAAGGAGGGTGTCGACGGTGTCGTCTCCGGAATGGGAGGACAGACCGCACTGAACATCTGTTCCGAACTCGCCGACTCCGGCGAGCTGGAGAGGCTCGGGGCCGTCCTCGTGGGAACCCAGCCCGAGGCCATCGCCATGTCCGAGGACAGGGAGCTGTTCAAGGAGACCATGGAGAGGATAGGAGAGCCCATCCCCGTGTCCAGGTCCGTCAACAACATCGACGAGGCCAAGGAGGCCGTGAAGGTCATCGGAAGGTACCCCGTGCTCATCAGGCCCGCCTACACCCTGGGAGGAACCGGAGGGGGAATCGCACACAACGAGGCGGAGCTCGAGGAGATCTGCGCCCGCGGTCTCGCCTACTCCCGTATCCACCAGGTCCTGATCGAGGAGAGCGTCCTCGGATGGAAGGAGTACGAGTACGAGGTCATGAGGGACTCCAACGACAACTGCATCATCATCTGTAACATGGAGAACCTCGACGCGATGGGAATCCACACCGGAGAGAGTATCGTCTGCGCACCCTGCCTGACACTCTCCGACAAGGACCACCAGCGCCTCAGGACCGCCGCCATCAAGGTCATCCGCGCCCTGGAGATCGAGGGAGGATGCAACGTCCAGTTCGCATTCAACCCCGCCAACGGCGACTACAGGCTCATCGAGGTCAACCCCCGTGTGTCCCGTTCCTCCGCACTGGCTTCCAAGGCTACCGGATACCCCATCGCCAGGGTCGCCACCAAGATCGCGGTCGGATACACCCTGGATGAGATCCCCAACAAGATCACAGGAACCACCTTCGCGGCATTCGAGCCCTCCATCGACTACGTCGTCGTGAAGATCCCCCGCTGGCCCTTCGACAAGTTCCGCACAGTGGACCGCCACCTCGGAACCCAGATGAAGTCCACCGGAGAGGTCATGTCCATCGGAAGGACATTCGAGGAGGCACTGCTGAAGGGACTCAGATCCCTGGAGATCGGTGTGAAGGGACTCGACAGGATCGACATGACCGATGCGGAGATCCGCGAGGAGCTCATCAACGCCACCGACAGGCGCATCTTCGCCATCGCGGAGGCCCTCAGGAGGGGATGGTCCGTTGAGGAGGTCAGCGACCTCGCCAAATGGGACACATTCTACACCAGGAAGATCAAGAACATCGTCGACATGGAGAAGAGGATCCAGAACGGACTCGATGCCGACACCCTCAGGGAGGCCAAGTACATGGGATTCTCCGACGAGACCATCGCGGATCTCGCCGGAAAGGGATCCCTGGACATCCGTGCCATGAGGAAGGAGAACGGAATCGTTCCCGTTTACAAGATGGTCGACACCTGTGCCGCCGAGTTCAGCGCCGAGACCCCCTACT
>JBJEIK010000029.1:0-3296 GCA_051876975.1 Candidatus Methanomethylophilaceae archaeon | reverse complement strand
GACGGATATCTCTGCGAGATGTGGTCCGACGGCCAGGGCGAGACCCAATGGATATACCACAGCACCATCGTCATGAAGATCGAGTATTCCAGGGGAACCAACCACCAGTTGTTCACCCTCACCGATTCAGGTCACATCGTTCCGGAACTGGGGTTCAGTCCCGACGTCACCGTTCAGTACGGTCTGTCGGCCGCTTTCGACGATGAGTTCATCATCGGTTCCCAAGGTGTCCTGACCGCCTACGGGGATGGTTTCCAAGGGTGGTACGTGGACGGGGAGTTGGCGACCACGGACAGGACCCTCGTCGTCGATGAGGTGGATCCGGGCCTGAGGTTCGAGGCCAGGTGCTCCGAACCCTATATGGTCCTGATGGATCGCAGAGTGGATCCGGGTGATCTCGGGTTGACGGGTGATATCACCGTATCCGATTCCCAGGGGGACATCGTCCATGAAGGGGTAGGACCATTCACGTTGGATCCCGGATACTACAGGTTGTCATTCATCGGAGAACGGTCTACGGTGTTCCTTCCGGTGTTCGTTGAGGATTCACGTACCTTTATCCACACCTGGATGTACAAGGGCCAGAGCTACACTGTGTCATTGGACCTCCTACTCAGCAGGGTCATATCGGATTCCATCGATGATCCCATGGACGGATATCGGATCTCTTTGGGCCCGGAACAGGATTCAAGGTTCCTGTCGGCCGATTCCGTCTACATCTCCGATCTCGTGGCCATCCTGGAGCCGATGGTCTTAGGAATGGACGACACCGCCAGGGCGGAGTTCATACTGGTGTTCGTGCAGACCATTCCATACAAGACCGACATGGACACCCGCGGAAGCGACGAGTTCTTCAAGCATCCTGCCGAGACGCTCTGGGATTACGGAGGGGACTGCGAGGATTCATCTTTCCTTTACGCATCCATCATGTCCGCCTTCGGGTACAGGACATCCGTGGCCATGTTCTCCACCCATGCGATGGCAGGGATCATCTTGGATCCGTTGGAATCCACCTACGACACATTCACGTCCAAGGACGGGACGGTGTATGTGTTCGCGGAGACAACCGGTACAGGTACCGGCATTTGGAAGACATCCTCGAGGTACCAGGCATCGGATGTCCTTTACGTCGTGCAATCGGATTGAGAGAAGATGTCCGTCATCCGCAAGGGATGACGTAATGTGTTTGGGGGTCGGGTGGCTTTTTCAGGATAAGCCGGCCCCGATCTCCTTGATCCTTGTGATGATCCCGTCGATCTGCGACGGTCCGAGGTTGGGGTTGAGCAGGGTGAACTTCAGCATGACGCGTCCGTCCTTCACCGTCTGCCCTATCACCGTACCCTCGCTCAGGAGCTGGCGTCTGACCTTCTTGTTCAGGTCGTCTCCGCCGGCGAGTGCGAACACCACCGAGGACATCTCGGGTTCCACGGGTGCGATGAAGTCCGGGTCTTCGGAGATCCTGCCGTAGAAGTAAGATGCATTGCCCACTGCGGTGTCGATGATCCTTCCGAATCCCTCGCTTCCGCGGGTCTGGAACGCCATGTACACCTTCAGTGCATCGAAGCGACGGGTGGTCTGCATAGATTTGCCGACGAGGTTGATGTATCCGTCCTCCTCGTCCTCCTCGCGGTTCAGGTAGTCGGCATGGAGTTCGAAGCACTTCAGGAGTTCCCTGTCCCTGACTATGATGGCGGAACAGGATATGGGCAGCAGGAACATCTTATGGAAGTCCACCGTGAGTGAATCGCATATTGATATGGCAGAGATTCTATCCCTGTACTGGGCGCTCATGATCAGTCCGGACCCGTACGCCGCATCCGCATGGAGATGCATGCCGTAGCGGTTGCACAGCTTCCTCATGCCAACGGCATCATCGATGGAACCGAAGTCGGTGGTTCCGAATGTGGCGACGGCACAGAACGGGATCAGTCCCGCGGCGACATCCTCCTCCAGCATCTTTGCGAACGCGTTCACATCGATCCTGCACCTGTCATCCACGGGGATCTTCCTGACGGCCTGATATCCCATTCCGAGGATGTGGCTGGCCTTGTCCATGGAGAAGTGGGATATCTCCGAGGTGTAGATACGTAGCTTGGAGTATTCCGGGGGAAGGCCGTTCATCTTCACGTCCCATCCGAACTCCTTCATGCAGAACCAGTCCCTTGCGGCGATGATCGCGGAGATGTTGGACTGGGATCCGCCGGAAGTGAAGCATCCGTCCGAGGTCTCCTCGGGGAATCCGTAGAGCCTGACGAGTCCGTGTATCATGCTCTCCTCCAGCTCGGTGGCTGCGGGGCCCTGGTCCCAACTGTCCATGCTGTCGTTGAAGCAGGATATGATCAGCTCGGAGCATATGGTCTCGGTGAGGACGGGTGAATGGAGATGGGGCATGTATTTCGTCGACCAGGTGCGCAGGAGATGGGGGAGGATGTCCCTCTTCACATCTTCCAGGACCTGTTCGAACCCCTTGCCCTCTGCGGGGAGGAATCCAAGGGCGTTGACCTTGTCCCTGAGCTCGTACGGATCGATCCCGGAGAAGGCGCTGTCGTCGTCGAAGGATCCGAAGACGGCGGAGAGGGTCTTGTCGATCATCTCTGAGAACCTCTCCTGAACCTCCTTCGATTCGGACAGGAGGAGCGGATCATCCGCGGACATCGGCGTCTACCTCTTTCACGACCTTCTCGAAGATGTCCATGGCCTCTTCGATCTGCTCGTCGGTGATTGTGAGGGGGCAGAGGCATCTCATGACGGATCCGTTGCGTCCGCCCTTCTCCATTATGAGTTTGTTCTCGAAGCAGAGGCGCTGTACCTTCAGAGCAATATCTCCTCCGGGTTCGGGATGGCCCATGAGGTCCTTGTCGCCGTTGGGATCTATGAACTCGACTCCGAGCATCAGTCCCTTTCCGCGTACGTCGCCGATGATGGATACCTCATCCTTCAGTTTGAGGAAACGTGATTTCATGATCTCCCCTTTGCGGATGACCTCCTTCAGGAACTCCGGATCACTGATCCTCTTCATGACGACGGTTCCGGCGGCCATCGCAACCTGGTTGCCGCGGAAGGTTCCGGCATGCGCTCCGGGACCCCATACGTCCAGTTTCCTGTCGTAGACGACGACGGACAGGGGCTGTCCCCCACCTATTGCTTTGGAGATGAGGACCACATCGGGCACGATGTCCGCGTACTCGAATGCGAACACCTTTCCGGAACGTCCCATTCCGCACTGGATCTCATCGCAGATCATGGGTATGTCGAGCTCCCTGGTGATCCTGCGGACCGCCTGGAGGAACTCGATG
>JBJEIK010000028.1:0-3296 GCA_051876975.1 Candidatus Methanomethylophilaceae archaeon | reverse complement strand
TTCCCAAGAAGGGACTGGTCACCGGTATCCTCGGACCCAACGGAATCGGAAAGACAACAGCCATCAAGATGCTGTCCGGTGTGGAGGTCCCCAACCTCGGGAACTACGAGAACCCTCCCTCCAAGGAGGAGGTCCTCAAGCACTTCGCCGGTACAGAGCTCCACGACTACCTGGAGAACGTCTACGCCGGAAAGGTGAAGACCGCGATCAAGCCCCAGTACGTCGACAAGCTTCCTCTGACCGCGAAGGGAGTGGTCAGGGACCTGCTCTCCAAGGTGCAGGACCGTATGACGGTCGACGAGGCTGCGGAGATCTTCGATCTGACCGAGGTCCTCGACAGGGAACTGAACAAGCTGTCCGGAGGAGAGCTCCAGCGCCTCGCCATGGCCGCGACCATGATGAAGGAGGCGGACGTCTACTTCTTCGACGAGCCCACATCCTACCTGGACATCTACCAGAGGGTCAAGATGGCCCGTCTGATCAAGAAGCTCAGCGAGGACAAGCAGGTCATGGTCATCGAGCACGACCTCGCCATCCTGGACTTCCTCGCAGACAATGTCAATGTGGTCTACGGATCCGAGGGAGCCTACGGAGTGTTCACCCTCGCGAGACAGGTCAGGACCGCCATCAACGTCTATCTCGACGGATACCTCCCCGAGGAGAACATCAGGTTCAGGGACAGGCCCATCGAGTTCGAGGCATCCCCGCCCAGGGGAGACTGGCAGACCGCCGACCTGATCAAGTTCGACAGTCTCCAGAAGGACTTCGGCGAGTTCAAGCTGGACATCTCCGGCGGATCCGTCAAGATCGGTGAGTCCGTGGGAATCGTGGGACCGAACGCAACCGGTAAGACAACGTTCGTCAAGATCCTCGCCGGTGCCATCGAAGCGGATTCGGGTGAGCTCGACGGAAAGGTCAAGGTCTCCTACAAACCCCAATACATCACCGGGGACTTCGACGGAACCGTACAGGACCTTCTGTATGCCAAAGCGTACGAGACGGTGAACTCCGGATTCTTCAACGGGGAGGTCATCGAGCCTCTGGGGATCAAGTACCTCATGGACAAACAGGTGGCCAACCTCTCCGGAGGAGAGCTGCAACGCGTCGCGATCACCCTGTGTCTTGCAACCGAGGCAGACATGTACCTCTTCGACGAGCCCTCCGCGTATCTGGACTCAAACCAGAGGATGAACGCCGCCAAGACCATCAGGAGGATGATGGAGAAGACCGGCCGCAGCGCCATGATCGTCGACCACGACATCTACTTCCTGGACATGGTCTCCGACTCCATGATGGTCTTCGGAGGGGAGCCCGGACACCACGGTATCGGTGACGGACCCTTCGATATGCGCGAGGGAATGAACAGGTTCCTCGATGCCGTCGATATCACGTTCAGGAGGGACGCGGACACCCACAGGCCCAGGATCAACAAACCCGATTCCAGGCTCGACAGGGAGCAGAAGTCCAAGGGCGAGTACTACTACGCCTGAGATGTCCCTTCGACAACAGGATATTAATAGAAGAATTAACGGTGATGAGGCCCATGGGAAAAGCCGACACCCACATCCACACCGAATACTCGGGGTTCTCGTACCTCGGGGTCATGAAGTTCCCCGAATCCGTGACCACCCCCGAGCAGCAGGTGGACAGGGCCCGCAGGAACGGGATGGATGTGCTCGGCATCACCGACCATGACGAGACCAAAGGTGCCTTCATCGGACAGAAGTACGCCGAACGCTTCGACGACATCGATGTCATCGTGGGCGAGGAGGTCACCACCGCGGACGGAGAGGTCATCGGCCTGTTCCTGACGGAGAAGATCCCCAAGGGACTTCCCGTGGAGGAGACCATCGACATCATCAGATCCCAAGGAGGCCTCGTCATCGCACCCCATCCCTTCAGCTTCCACGTGTTCGGACTGAAGGAGCAGATCTTCAATCTGGACATAGATGGTTTCGAGACCATCAACGGCGGACATCCCGACAGGTACTCCAACGCCTTCGCCCAGAGGGTAATGGACGCATACCCCGGGAGATGGGCCGCCATGTCCGGAAGCGATGCCCATTCATTGTACACATCCGGATTCAACTGGACCGAGTTCGATGGTAACACGGCAGAGGATTTCAGGAAGGCGATCCTCAACAAGACGACCCGTGCGGTGGGTGTCCCGGCGAACGTCTTCACCCAGGTCCAGTGGAGCGTGGATGTCGCGTGGGGCGGAAGCAAGCTCCTCTACAAATCCCTCAAGGGGAAGCTCATCAAGAGGGAGGACGACCGTCTCGCCGAGAAGATCGAGAGCATCAGCAACCTGAAGAAGGCCACAGGCATGGTCGCCGCCACGGCGTACATCCTGCCGCCGATATCCATCCTCGCGACACTCCTGAGCACCACCTATCTGAGCATCGGTGCCAAGAAGATGCTGAAGCAGGCGGACGAGCGCATGAGGAACATCGACGCCATCATCAGGGAAGCCGATGCGAAGAAGGCATGAGCCCCGACATCCTGTACAAGATAGGGGTGAACATCCCCGAAGAGTTTCTGGAAGAGATGATGGACTCGGTGAACGACTCCATCGACCCCGTCTATCCGGGATACGACCGCACATTCTCCTATTGGAAGGTCACCGGCACATGGAGGCCATTACCGGGATCGGAACCGTTCCTCGGTGATATCGGAAAGATAGAGGTGGCGGAGGAGATGCGTGTGGAGTTCGCGGTGAGGGAGAAGGACCTGCGCCCGGCAATCGAAGCTGTGCGCAGAATCCACCCGTATGAGGAGCCCGCCATAGACGTCATCCCCATGATCGGGTGGAAGTCCGTGATCACTGCTGATCCTTCGGACGGTAGATGAAGAGGTTGTCGAAGGACTTCTGGAGCCTGTGGATCTTCAGGCTCTGCTTCCTATAATCGAGCTCGTCCTCGTTGAGGATGCCGATGCTGACGAACATGTCGAGGGCCTCGTAGGCACCGTCGTAATCGGAATCGACACCGACCATCATGTCGATGAGCCTGTTGCGGCATGAGATGGCTGTTGGAAGGGATCCTCCGTTGTCCTCAATGAACCTCTCCCTGATGGAAGGAAAAATGTCGAGGTTCTCGCAACAGACCTGCTTGGCCTCCTCGAAGCGGTCGGCCCCGAACAGTCCGTCGATGTACCCCTCGTTCATGAGGAACCTTGTGTAATCATCCATCTCGTGGTTCTTGGAGTACTCACCGGCCACGATGGAGAGTCCGTAGTTATGATCTTCATAGGAACGTGCCATGAGATTCCTCAGGAACGCAACGGGCGACGAGGTG
>JBJEIK010000027.1:0-3297 GCA_051876975.1 Candidatus Methanomethylophilaceae archaeon | reverse complement strand
GATCAAGAGGGACTACATGTATTCCTGATGTCCACCGACTCTGACGATTACGGGGTATACCTGAAGGAAAACGGATCGTCGGGATCCTCATAGCATTCCCTTAAACGACCAGACGGAAAACGGCGAAGTACGCATGGTCGGTCTGATTCAACGGAACGATTGCAGAGGGTATTTGGAACATCGGAGATGCTCATATACGGATAATATGGAAGGGTGTGCGTGAAACCGCTTCCCTCATGAAAGATGGATGGTATGATGCCCTGTCCCAAGAAATCTAGGACCGGGGACAGGGCATATGACTCTCTCGTGAGGGGGGATGTGGGATCACTCGCCGATCATCCTCTTGACGGGGAGGTACGCCCTGTCCAGAACATCCTTGTCCAGGACGACCTCTCCCTCGAGTGTCTCCAATGCATGGAGAACCGAGTTGAGAGTGGTCATCTTCATGGCGGAACAGACAGCATGTTCCGGGAAATGGAACCTCTTTCCGGGACACTCCTTCTCCAGACGGTGCTTCATCCCCACCTCGGTCACGATGATGATGTCCTCGGAATCGGACCTGTTGGAGATACCTATCATCTTCTCGGTGGAACCGATGTGGTCCGCCAATGCGAGGACATCTGGCCTGCATTCAGGATGTGCGATGACGGGTGCGCCGGGATATGCGTCCTTGAGCCTGCGGACCTGCTCCGCGGTTATGCTCTGATGGATCGGACAGAACCCGGTCCACAGGTGGACGTCCTTGTCCTGACACTTCGATGCCGCATATGAGCCGAGGTTCTTGTCGGGAACGAATATCACATCCTTGGAACCAAGACCCCCGACGATGTCCACGGCGTTCGATGAGGTGCAGCAGACATCCATCCTCGCCTTGCAGGCCGCTGTGCTGTTCACGTATCCGACTACCTCCGCGCCGGGATGCTCCCCCCTCACCCTATCGATCTGTTCGGGAGAGCACATGGCCGCCATGGCGCACAATGCCTCGGGTTCGGGCATGAGGACCTTCTTACCCGGATTCAATATCTTGGCGCTCTCGGCCATGAACGTTACTCCGCAGAACACGATCACGTCCGCATCCGTCTGGGATGCCTTTATGGAGAGTCCGAGGGAGTCGCCCACATGGTCGGCAACATCCTGTACCTCGGCGAGGCAGTAGTTGTGTGCCAGAATGACTGCGTTGTGCTTCTCCTTCAGAGACCTGATACGGTCCGCGATGCTTTCCATGGGTGTGGCCATTGATACAAGATATATAAGGGCGCATATCGACCCGAGAAGGATACCGGCGAACATTATCAACCACCCCGCATTATCCCGTGGGTATGAGCGACAGAGAGAACCTTGCGGACAGCCGTTTCGCATGCACCCGCAGGGAGAGGGCGATCTTCGAGGCGGGGATCAAGATGGGGACGATATACCACCAGTTCGTAGGAACACCCTTCAACGCCACGACCATCGGGGACCTAGAGAGGACCATGGAGAGGACGATCGGCGTACAGCCCTATGTCACCGATGTATCCGTCAGAATCGACAGGTCGGTGTTCGACAGGGGAGATGACACATACTCCTACGTTTCCCTGACCGGTGAGATGATCGATGCCAAGGTCACCATAGAGATGGATGGTGCCAAGGTGACCGCCGAGATGAGATACGACCCGGAACTCGACTATCCGTTGATGTACATCTCATCGGTGGAATGATCAGGATCGTCAGAAATTTAAAGGGTCCTAAATCCCATTGGACATATCATATAAAAAAACAGACACTTTAAATATCTGTTTACATATACTGGTACGTCCAGTCTATTCTCTGGCGGGCTTCACATGATATCTGATATTAAAATCGGCATAACGGGGCTTCCTGGCTCCGGAAAAACCTACGCACTCCTCCGCGTCATAGAGATGCTCCAGGATGAAGAGATATCCCTCGGAGGCATGATCGACGAACCAATCGGGGACGGAAGGCACAAGACCGGTTTCACCGTCAGGAACCTCCTCACAGGAGAAACGGAGGTTTTCGCCAGCACGACCATCGAGAGCAAGATCATGGTCGGGAAGATCGGGGTGGACCTCGCCAAACTGGAACAGGTCGGAGTGGCCGCCATCAGAGAGGCCTGTGAGAAATGCGACATCATTGTCATCGACGAGGTTGGCAAGATGGAGGTCGAGAGCCAGGCGTTCATCGACGCGGTCAAGGACGCACTCGATGCCGAGAAACCCATGATCATCACACTCCACAAGAAATCCAGGAACCCCCTCCTGCAGGACATCAGGAGGAGGGACGACGTCAGGATCCTGGAGGTCACACCGACCAACAGGAACATCCTACCTTACAAGATCGTGCGCCTGATGAACGGTGAGAACGTTTGAGGCCCGATGGTATTCTGATAAGGGAAGGGAGCACGGACATCCTCGTGCCCCGCACCCATTCCGTACACGGACCCGGGAAGATCCAGGGATCCGTCTTCTTCAACGAGCAGATGTCCTTCAACAGGGACGTCAGCGTGATGTTCCTCAGGGCCGTCGGCAGGGATCTGACCGTCGCCGACGCCATGACCGCGACCGGCTCCAGGGCAGTGAGGATAGCGAACGAGGTCAAGGGCGTGCTGGTCACCGCCAACGACATCAGCGCCGATGCGATCCCGTACATAGACGCCAATATCGAGATCAACGGTCTTGACAACTGCGTCAGCTCCCACAGGAACATGCATTCCCTGTTCGCGGAGAACACGTTTGATTATGTGGACCTGGATCCTTTCGGCTCCCCGGTCCCGTTCATCCAATCCGCCATCAGGGGTTGCAGGCGCAAGGGCATATTGGCCATCACCGCCACCGACACGGCTCCCCTCGCCGGAGCACACGCCGCGAAGTGCAGACGCAGATACCAATCCGAGCCCATCCGCGGATACATGTGCCACGAGGGCGGCCTGCGCATCCTGATGTGCACTATCGCCAAGGAACTGGCGAAGTTCGACCGCGGGATGAAGCCACTGCTCTCCTTCTATGCGGATCACTACTTCAGAACGTACATCCAGGTTGTTGACGGCGCGGAAGCTGCCGATTCGACACTCTCCAAACTCGGCTACATGCATTACGACATGGAGACCATGGAGCGTTCCACATCCACACTTCCCGATGACGACCACAGGCTCGGCCCGTTCTGGCTGGGTCCCCTCCACGACCAGGAGTTCGTATCCAAGATGGATGCGACTGGACTGGCCGCGGAGAAGAGATGCCGGAAGTACCTGGACCTCTGGAGGAACGAATTGGACACGGAGGTCTTCCTCTACGACATGAGCGA
>JBJEIK010000026.1:0-3321 GCA_051876975.1 Candidatus Methanomethylophilaceae archaeon | reverse complement strand
GATCCTCTCCTTGCCGTTGCCCATCTCCTCGAAGTGGGTGTTGGACCTGACCTTGAGCCTTCCACGTCCGGTCTCATAGGCGGACCTGATGCCTCCGATACCGTAGATCGTTCCCCCGGTGGGGAAGTCGGGACCCTTCACGTACTGCATGAGGTCCTCGGTGGTGGCATCGGGGTTGTCCACGGTGTATGCTATCGCATCGCAGACCTCCCTCAGGTTGTGAGGGGGCATCTTGGTGGCCATTCCGACCGCGATACCGTCGGAACCGTTCACCAGGAGGTTGGGGAACTTGGACGGGAGGACCGTGGGCTCCTTCAGGGAGCCGTCGTAGTTGTCCATCATGTCCACGGTGTTCTTGTCCAGATCGGCCATGAGGTCGCTGGCCATCTTGGACATCCTGGCCTCGGTGTAACGCATCGCTGCCGCGGAATCACCGTCTACGGAACCGAAGTTACCCTGTCCGTCCACTAGGGGATATCTGAGGGAGAACGGCTGGGCCATCCTCACCATCGCCTCGTATGCCGCGGAATCACCGTGCGGGTGGTACTTTCCCAGGACCTCTCCCACCACGGTCGCGGACTTCTTGTGGGGACGGTTGTACGTCAGGGACAGGTTGTCCATGGCGAACAGGATCTTCCTGTGGACCGGTTTCAGACCGTCACGGACATCCGGCAGGGCACGTCCCACGATGACGCTCATGGAGTAGTCGGTGTACGAGCGCTGCATCTCATTCTCGATCGTCTGATTGATGATCTTCTTCTCTCCATCCATGATATCACACATCCAGGTTGATCACTTCGTGGGCGTGCTCGATGATGAACTCCCTCCTGGGCTCCACATCGTCTCCCATCAGGACCGAGAACAGCTGATCCGCCAGGATGCCGTCCTGGATCATGATCTTCTTCATTATCCTGGTCTCGGGGTTCATGGTGGTCTCCCAGAGCTGCTGGGGGTTCATCTCTCCCAATCCCTTGTACCTGGAGACGTTGGCACCCTGTCCGAGTTCGGCAACGGCCGCGGCCATCTCCTCGTCGTTGTAGGCGTAGATCTGCTTCTTGCCCTTGTAGACCCTGTAGAGGGGAGGCATGGCGATGTAAACGTGTCCCGCCTCGATGAGGGGCCTCATCTGCCTGTAGAAAAGGGTGAGCAGCAGTGTTCCGATGTGGGCTCCGTCGACATCCGCATCGGTCATGATCACGATGTTGTGGTACCTGATCTTGGTGACGTCGAAATCCTTCCCGATGCCCCCTCCGATCGCGATGGCGAGGTTCTTGATCTCCTCATGGTCCAGGAGCTTGTCCGGCCTGGCCTTCTCCACGTTGAGGATCTTTCCCCTCAGGGGGAGGATGGCCTGGAACGCACGGTCCCTTCCCTGCTTGGCGCTTCCGCCTGCGGAGTCTCCCTCCACGATGTACAGCTCGCACTTGGCGGGATCCTTCTCGGAGCAGTCGGCGAGCTTTCCGGGGAGGCTGGTGCTCTCCAGGACGCTCTTCCTGCGGGTGGCATCCCTGGCCTTCCTGGCGGCCTCCCTGCCCTCGTAGGCCGAGACAGCCTTCTTGACTATGATCTGGGCCACAGAGGGATTCTCCAGGAGATACTCTGCGAGCTTCTCGTTCATGAGGCCCGCCACGGCACCCTGGGCGACACTGCTCCCCAGCTTGGCCTTGGTCTGACCCTCGAACTGGGGCTCGGACATCTTGATGCTCACGATGGCGGTGAGACCCTCCCTTACATCGGATCCCTCCAGCGTGATGTCCTTCAGCAGGTTGTTGGCCTTGCCGTACTCGTTGATGGTCTTGGTGAGGGCGGTCCTGAACCCGGTGAGATGGGTTCCTCCCTCGGGGGTGAAGATGGTGTTCACGAAGGAGTCGATCTCCTCGTTGTAGCCATCGGTGTACTGGAACGCGATGTCGATGTTGATGCCGTTCCTCTCTCCCGCGAACCTGATGGGCGTTGCGTGGATGGGGGTCTTGGACCTGTTGAGGTACTGGACGAACTCCGAGACACCGCCGTCGTAGTGGAATGTCTCCTTCTTCCCGGAACGTTTGTCCTCGAAGTTTATGGTCGCCTCGGTGTTGAGGAAGGCCTGGTTGCGGAACCTGTTCTGAAGGGTGGTGTAGTCGAAGACCACGGTCTCGAACATCTCCCTGTCGGGCCAGAATGTGATGGTGGTACCGTGACGGTCGGATTCGCCGATATCCTCCACGGGTCCGTCGGGGATACCGATCTTGTAGGACTGTCTGAACCTCCTGCCCTTACGGTCCACGATGGCCTCCAATCTCTCGGACAGTGCGTTGACGACGGACACTCCCACTCCGTGGAGTCCTCCTGAGACCTTGTAACTGTTCTGGTTGAACTTTCCTCCTGCATGGAGGTCGGTCAGGCACATCTCCAAAGCGGATTTGCCCTCCTCATGGTTGATCTCTGTGGGGATACCCCTTCCGTCATCGGTGACGGTGATGGAACCGTCCTCGTTGATGGTGACGTCAACCTGTGTTGCGAAACCTGCCATGACCTCGTCGATACCGTTGTCGACGACCTCGTACACCATGTGATGAAGTCCGCGGGAATCCGTCGATCCGATGTACATACCGGGTCTTTTCCTGACGGCTTCGAGGCCCTTCAACGCGACGATGCTGTCAGCGTTGTACTCCTCTTCGGCCTGCTGAATATTCCCATCCATGTGAATCACACCTCCATGTATCTATGCTATATTAAGTCGCGTGCGCGCACACGCGTGCGTGCGTAATATAAAAGAAACTCACGGGAAAGATGGCCTCCGAAGGTGTCCGGAAAAATGGTTTATATGTTTAAACCATTCAACCATCATGGATTTGGAGATGATCCGTGATGAGAGGACATCACTGATAGATGGGTTCCAGAAATGCGGACCGCTCCTGTCGGCGATAGGTGACGAGAACAGACAGCGCATAATGATAGCGCTCCTGGAGACCCCTGGGATGAGGGTCGAGGAGATAAGGGAACACCTGGAACTGTCCAGACCCGCGGTCTCCCATCATCTGAAGGTTCTGAAGGATGCCGGAGCGATAGTCATGTTCAGGAAGGGCACCATGAACTTCTACTTCCCGAACTGTGACCCGGACGTATGGAACGATATGAACGACCTGACGGAGAGGATCTGCGAGGTCACGAAGAAGATCAACGATAATCTGGATCTGGAACAATGCAGGAAGGTGCTGATGGATGAGTTCGATCAATGAGGCGATAAGGGAGAGACACTCCGTGAGGAGCTACACCGAGAAGAACATCGAGAAGGAGAAGGTGGATGAGCTCAGGAAGGCAATCGACGAATACAACGGT
>JBJEIK010000025.1:0-3335 GCA_051876975.1 Candidatus Methanomethylophilaceae archaeon | reverse complement strand
GTCTACAACAGGGTGGAGGGTTTCGACATCAACGAATGGAACGAGATGCGCGAGTCCGGTGAGATCCTGTTGGGAAGGTTCGTCAGGGGAAAGGTCAGGTTCATCCTCAGCGAGGATGCGGACCGCTACGCCGCCCTGAGGCACGAGGATGTGAACGCCCAGGACCTGACGGTCCTGAACATGATCGACGGGATGGGACGTGCCACCCTCAGGCAGCTGGTCGCAGAGACCGGTCTGGAGAAGGACGTCGTCAAGGATTCCGTCATGCGTCTCGACAGGTCGCTGAGGGTCATCCGTGATTTCGATGAGAAGGAGGATTGGGGTACGGAGAACACCTACGCCGTGTTCCGTCCCGGTGAGGCGGAGGGCGAACCCGCCAAGGACCTCCTGGTACAGGCCATCAGGGCGTACGGCCCCATACCCGCCACCGCATTGAGGTTCATCGTGGACATCCCCCTGGACGAGATCGAGCGTCTCGCCGTGGAGGCCGGAGCCGTCACCGTGTCGGTGGGAGAGGGTCACACATCCATGTTCGTCATGCCTGACGAGGTCCCCAAGCTGGAGCATGTGCCCGAGGTGGAATATCCTATCAGGGTGCTCTCGTTGTACGATCCCGATCTAGGATCGAAATGGGCGGAGATCTCCTCCCGTTACGGTGACAAATGGATCTACCCCCTGGTCCGCGGAAACATGGTGGTGGGTGCCATCGAGATGTGGAGCATGTCCGGGTGCATCGAGATACGCGCCATGGACATGGACTCACCCGAGATGCTCGGAGAGGTCCTGGATGCCATAGACGGGATGATGGGATACTACCGCATGAGGGGTATCGACATCGTCCGCATCAGGGAGATCCTCAACAAGGACGTGGCGGACATCGACAAGGACATGGCCTCCGTCCTCGAGGAACATGGGTACCACATGATCAACGGATTCTACGCCAAGGGGGACTACGTCCCATGGACCATGTCCGGCAACGAGTTCCTCAGCTACGTCTTCAACAAGCAGAGGGTCGGGAAGGACTCCAAGTACCCAACCGCCACCGCCGCCATAACGCAGCGTGGTTACATACGCGGCGACCAGGAGCTCCTCACCCGTGTGGCCGAGAGGACCACGATGAAGAAGCAGATGGAGAAGGGGTACACCATGAAGATGGTCCTGTCCCCGCCGTTCCAGGGATACACCGACTTCGACCACGCCTATCTGTTCCGTGCCGAGAAGGCCTATGTTCCGGATTCTGTGGCAAGGGACATAATCTCCATGATCAAGGATAGGCAGCCCATCTCCAAGAAGGACATCATCGAGCATTCCACCTACGGTCCCGACCGTACCTCCGATGCCCTGTCAGACCTGTCCAGGAACTCCGTCGTCTACCAGGATTCCGATTCCAACTACAACCTCGTCCAGTTGAAGGACATGGACCCGTACGATGCCATGATGGAGATCGCCAAGATGCACTTCCGTGATTTCGGCGTCTTCTCGGCGGAGAACCTGTCGTCCTTCGTCGCGGGCAGGATGTCCGTGGTCAGGAGGATCCTCAGGGACCTGGAGGCCGAGGGATTCGTGAAGAAGGGATTCTTCCTCAGGGACGATCCGACGCTCAGATGGATGCTGTCCGAGGATGTCGGAAAGGGCTCCAACAGGTTCCTGGGCTCCTTCGTGTTGAACAGTCAGGATAACCTCCATGTGTACCTCCGCGACCATATCAAGAGGGAGGTCGGGTCCACCAAGTCCGTGATCATAAGCGGGACCAAGATAGTCGGTTCCTTCAAGGGCAAGGTCTGTTCCTCCGGGGCCAAGGTCGAGGAGTTCGAGGGCACCGACCGTGCCGACCGCATCCTCAGGGAGGCCGCCCAGTCCGTGGGTATGAGATTGGACAGCGAGCGTCAGAGGGAGGATGAGGACTGGGACGTGTCCGAGTTCTACATCAAGGTGAACCCCGGGGCCTGAGCATGGGTTCCGGAGATGCCGTCTCCCCGTTCGAGGGCAGGGTCCTTTCCAAGAGTGCGGTCAAAGGTCTCGCCCTGTGCATGTTCGTGTCCAGTCTGAGCTGGATGGTCATGAGGTATCCGGAGCAGTACATCCAGACGGATTACGGCGGGGATGGTGCGCTCATCCTTTCCCTGTACATCGTGGCGGAGGTCACCGTCCTGCCGTTGGCGGGGAAGCTCATAGACCTGTACGGTCCGAGGAGGATGCTGTCGTACGGGGTCCCGATATTCGTTGTCAGTTCCATCGCCTGCCCATTGGCCGGTGATATGTCGCTGATGATCCTTTTCCGTGCCGTCCAGGGTGTGGGTGCGGGCACGGTGTTCGCCGTATGCCTGTCATCGGTCGGTATCCTCGCCCCCCGTTCCCAGAGGGTCCGTCCACACAAATCCATGACCGCCGCGTTCTCTTTCGGTTCCCTCTACGGTTCCGCCCTGGGATATTGGCTCAACGGCGTTCTCGGATGGGAGGGCATCTTCATCGTATCCGCGGTCCTGATGGTGGTCGGGGGGCATGTGGCGTACAGGAACCTCCCCGATGGGGCGTCCGGGGTCATCCCGGACATGTTCGGATCCATCCTGGTGACCCTTCTCGTGTTGGATCTGATGCTCTTCTCCCAGCTGGTGAACGGCTACTTCCCCCTGGTCGGGACCGAGACCCTGGCGATGCTCCTGTCCGCGGTCGTCCTGGTCTGTCTCCTCGCCGTCCGTATAAGGGGTTCCGGCGATCCGGTCATCCCCAGGATAAGGCTCATGCACGGAGGCCCCTTCCTTTGCATGTTCCTCGTGGGGTTCTGCGGTCTCGGCATGGTCCAGTTCATGATGATGTTCATGCTCCTGGGCATGGGTACCGACATCTACATCGCCAGTGCGATGTACCTGTTCATGACCATCGGAGGGAGCGTCACATCGAAGTTCTGTCTCAAGAGGCTCTACGCCACCGGTCTGAAGCCGTTCCTGTTCATGGGTCCGCTGATCCTCGCGGTGGGGTTCCTGCTTGCATCCAGGATAATGGTCTTTGGTCTTCCGGCGATCGCGTTGTGCCTGTTCGTGGTGGGGATGGGTATCGGATGCATGGTCACCGAGATCCTCCTGAGCGTGCAGGGAACCACACCGCGTTCCAAGATGGGTTCCTCCACGTCCCTCACCATGTCCACCCGTTTCGTCGGGATCCTCCTGGGCGGGGTCACATACAAGGCGATAGTCGTCAACCGTCTGGAGTCCGAGGCCGTCAGGGTCCTGGGGGAGGGTGGTGCCACCGTGGACCTCGGATGGATCGTCGAGCACTACGATCTCTTCCATGACACCCTCGCCCAGCTGTTCGAGAGCAGTGTCCAGTACTGCTGC
>JBJEIK010000024.1:0-17545 GCA_051876975.1 Candidatus Methanomethylophilaceae archaeon | reverse complement strand
CGTCGTGATAGCATCTGCGGGCAACACCGCCAGGGCTTTCGCCGAGATCGGCAACCAGATCGGCAGGAGATGCGTCATCGTGGTCCCCGAGAAGGCCGCCGACGGCATGACCGTGACCGAGGACAACGGATACGCTACCCTCCTCTCCGTGGACGGGGACTACGCCGACGCCATAGCCGTGGCCGACAGGATCGCCGCCATGGAGGGATACGTGCCCGAGGGAGGCGCCAGGAACATCGCCCGCAGGGATGGGATGGGAACCGTGATGCTCGAGGGAGCGGTGAGGATGGGACGTCTCCCTGACCACTACTTCCAGGGTGTCGGCAGCGGAACCGGCGGTATCGCCGCCTGGGAGGCCGCAATGCGTCTGATCGACGACGGAAGGTACGGTTCGAAGCTCCCCAGGCTGGAGCTCTCCCAGAACGAGCCGTTCACACCCATGAAGAGGGCATGGGACGCACGCAGGAGGGAGATCCTCCCCGAGGACCTGGGCCATGACGGTGCCGTGTTCGAGGTGTATGCGGATGTCCTCACCAACAGGAAGCCCCCGTTCTCCATGGCGGGAGGGGTTTTCGACGCCATGTCCGCAACGGACGGAAGGTTCCACTCTGCCACCAACGCAGAGGCCAAGGATGCGGAGAAGCTATGGAACTCAATCGAGAACGCCTGCCCCAACCCCGCGGCATCGGTCGCCCTGGCGAGTCTGATCAAGGCCGTGGACGAGGGACTCGTGGACAGGGATGCCTGCATATTCCTCAACATGACTGGAGGCGGACTGGAGCGTGCCAGGGAGGACCATGTGATGGACAAGGTGCCCGTGAGGGCGAGGCTCACCAAGGACGTATCCGACGAGGAGCTCAGGGAAGTGCTCGCATGAACGAGGATGCGGTCATACAGCAGCTCAGGGATTCCGGCGTGGACCTCGTGGTCAGCCTGCCCTGTGACAAGAACAAACTGCTCACCGACATGCTCCACGAGGAGATCAGGACGATAGACATCACCCGTGAGGAGGATGCCGTGGGCATATGTGCCGGTACGGCACTCCTGGGGAAGAGGTCTGTCGTATCCATCCAGAGTTCCGGACTCGGGAACATGCTCAACGCGATGATGTCCCTGACCGATTGCTTCAAGCTCCCGTTCTTCGTCCTCGCCAGCTGGAGGGGAACCGAATCCGAGAAGATCGAGGCCCAGATCCCCTTCAACTCCAGGATCCCCCAGCTCCTGCAGGTATACGGCATAGGATGCTCCGTGGTGGAGACCGCCGACGACATCCATCTTATCGGCGAGTCCATGAGGGACGCCTTCGACAGGAACGTGATGAACGTCGTCCTGATCAAGCCCGAGCTCTGGGCCGGTTCCAAGCGTCTGCCCCAGGAGTATCCGCCCAGGGCCCGTGTCACCCCCGGATTCGACTCCCGGGACTTCCCTGAACCCGTGCTCACCCGTCTCGAGGCCATCCGCGAGGTCATGTCCACCGTGGGCGATGACGACCTGGTCGTCTCCAACATCGGAGTCCCCTCGAAGGAGACCTACGCATCCCGCGACCGTCCCCTGAACTTCTACATGCTCGGAAGCTACACCCAGGCCACACCCATAGGACTCGGTATGGCCCTGGTATCCGACAGGAGGGTCATCGTCATAGACGGGGACGGAAGCCTCCTGGGATCCTCGGTGTTCCCGGTGCTCGCATGCCTCAGGCCGTCCAACCTCACAGTGGTCTGCGTGGACAACGGTGCATTCGGATCGACCGGCAACCAGGTGAACCAGGCCTACGGATGCGTGGACCTGGCCGCGGTGGCCTCTGCGTTCGGTCTCCCCGATGTGCGCAGGGCCCACACCCCCGAGGGGATCCGTTCCGCCCTCGAAGGTGACGGGGGATTCAGGTTCGTGCATGTGCCGATCAGGGCCTTCAACTCCGATTCGCCCAACATCCCCCTGACCGCGGCCCAGATCCGCGACAGGTTCATGTCGGCGCTCTGAAACCCTACTCGGGCTGTCCCCTACCTTATGGGGGCGGTCCCTCATCCTCGTTCACAGGCTCACCTGTCCGCATACCGCGAATATCAGAAGGGACACAGGGCACATCACGCAGAACCTCCAGAGCGTGTCCACGAACCTCCCTCCCCTGCCCAGACTGGATGTGAGGAGTGAGATGAGGACGCACAGCTCCACCAGGTACACGGCCAGGACCGATGATGTATCCTCCATACCCGTGTATCCGGCCAGGGACGAGAGAGGTTCGAGCATCGAGACGCTCAGTCCGAGCACCATGGGGGCGAACACCGCAGCCGTGGCGAACATCATGTCCGTCAGGGACTTCAGCCTGGTCTCCAGGACCCTCATCGTGACCCCGCGGTTCTGATACTGCCGTCCCATGGTCACCGCCAGCCTCCCAGCATCCTCGACATCCCTGACCGAACACGACCTGATGTCCTCTATGGAGGATGCCATCTCCCGGGAGACGGGTGATATCGCATTCATCACGGCTAATCCCGCATCCCCTCTGCACATCTCCAGTTCGTGTCCCAATCTGGACCCCACATTGGCGCAATGGACCTTCGATTCCATCGATCCCACGGCAGCAGTCTCAAAGTTCTCCCCCGAGAGCATCCTGTTGCCCATGTCCATGATGGAATCCATCAGCGAGTCTATGCACCTGTTCTTCTCCATCGACATTCTCCTCTCGCCCCATGCGTATGCGAGGGTCACGACAGCGGCCGGTGCCAGGGAGAACAGCAGCATCCCCTCAGGATCGAACCCCATCATCCTGTGGATGACCATCAGAGGTATCGTTATCAGAAGCGGGAGTGAGACCTTCCAGCCCTCGAACGAAGGGTTCTCCTCCCTGAATGGGTTCCTGGAACGGATCCACAGGCACATGGCGAGTATCCCTCCGGGTATGAGGACCAATGTTACCGCCATCACCATCTCCCCGCTGACCATGTCGGCACCGAACATCCCGCCGATGCTGAGCATGGGCAAAAGGGACATCAGGATCATCGGTACCATGATACCTATCGCGAAGACAGCCATGCACGGGAACGACAGGGATGAGCTGTATGACTCCCCCATGAGTCTGACGCTCTCCAACGCGGAATCCGCCGCATCCCTCAGTATCCTCGAGGATTCGGTGGGATCCGACGATTCGGAGGCCGCCAGACACATCCCCACTGCCCTGCGGTAACCGATCGCCTCCTCGGGCAGATCGTCGAGGACATGCATCAGGGCCTCCTTCAATCCAGGGGAGCATTTCGTGTCAACCGAGTTGACTGCATCCGAGAACAACTTCCTGGATATCCTGGGACCCTCCGAGGCCACCTCCCTTATGGCGGAGTCCACGGAACCTCCGGATTCCAGCGAGGATGTGAGCATCCCCACGACAGCGGGCCCTTCACCGGTCAGCCTCCTGCAGTCAGGAGACATCGGCCATCCTCCCCTTCAACACAGAGGTCAGCGTCTCCGCCGTGTCCCCCTTCCGTCTGTGGGAGACTATGTCGTTCGCTATGAGGATCCATTCCGGTCCCAGATACCTCTCGTCGGTGCCGCCGGCCTCCGCCAACAGCGAGCGCATCATGGCCCTGGCCCGGATCTCCACCATGGCATCCTTCCTGTTGACCTGTCCGGACCTCAATGCCCTCACCATCACGGGCGATGAGAACAGGGAATCGCTGTCGTCGAGTTCGATGAACTCGCCCGGCTCCTCCCCGGTGGACATGATCTCGTTCACACGCCTTATCATGCGTCCGGAGCGTCTGTCCTTCACCGTCCCCAGACACACGATGACATCCGTGGCCATGAACGCCTCCGGGGATATCCCCAGGTCATGGACCACCCTGTTGTAGACGGATTCTGCCGAATCCCCGTGTATAGTTCCGAGGACGGAGCTTCCCGCACGTCCGGTCCTCATGCTCTGATAGAGGGTCCTGGCCTCCTCACCCCTCACCTCTCCCAGTACTATGGCGGATTCGCCCATCCTCAGGGACACCCTCAGGGCCTCATCGGACCTGGAGGATTGGTCACCCTCCATCCTCTCGTCCACGAGGATCGTCTGCACCTTGTAGCCGAGCCTCCTCATGAGCTCCCCCTGGATCTCGGGTGTATCCTCAATAGTGACAAGTCTCTGCTCCTTCGGCAGTTCGAACAGGAGGGCGGACAGCAGCGAGCTCTTACCCGCTCCCCTCGCTCCGCATATCAGCATCGTGCACCTGTTGTCTATCAGGAACGACAGGAGTCCCGCATCCTTGGGTGAGACCGTTCCGTTGGCGATCAGTCTGGTCAGGGTCCAGGGTCTGGAGGAACGTTTCCTGATGGCCACCGCATCCCCGTTCGGACTCATCGGGTATCCGACCACCGTCGCTCTCGCATCGAATTCCGGGAAATCCGTCTCCAGCACCGGTGAGGAATGGCAGAACCTGAGTCCGCTCTCCCTCTTCAGTATGTTGACGAGGTTGGACACCTCCCTCCTGTCGGCGATAAGGTTGGTCCTGCAACGAAGATGGGAGTTCAGCAGTCCGTCCACGGAGTTCAGGGTGACGTAGATGCGGTTCTCATCGCATGGTGCGTCCACATAGATGTCCTCGATGTGCGGGTCGGTGAGCAGGACCTCGAAGATCCCGGCACCTATGGTGTGTCTGTAGGCAACGGAGCACAGGTCCTCGGTCATGTCCTCCGGATCGGTACCCTCGGGGATGGATGCCGTGAGCCTGTCGGACATCCCATCGAGTATCTCCCTGGCCTCGGCCATCACTGAATCCCTGTCGAGACGGCCTCCTGACTCCCTGTGCCTTCCCCTGAGCCCGTCTATGAGGTCCATCATGAGGTTGTTCACCGTATCCGCGTACGCATACTCCAACGGAACGGCGTAGTATTCCATCTCCCCGTCGCGGCAGTTCCCCACCCGTACGGAGCAGCGTTCGGTGGTGTAGGATGCGACCACTTCCATCCCCTCAGGCTCCTCAAGTGCCCAGCAGTCAGCGTACGACGGTTTGGACCTGGAATCCCTGGATGCTAGCCTCCCCACCTGTGCACCGAACTCCCTCGGAACGTATTCTCCCGGAGACGGGATCCTTCTGGACTCCACGTTCCTGGTGTCTATGGATGCGGAGGAGGAGACGGGTGATGTCACACGATCATCATCCCGATCCTCATCGGAATCTGGTGGATCCCCGTACACGATCACCCTGGGGCATGGGGATGGCCGTACCGGCAGCAGATGCTCCCTCATTGGTCCACCATCCATCCGACGATCTGGTCGAGTCTCCTCTCCAGAAGGTCCAGTGCCCTGCGCGTGGATTCGATGCATCTGCCGCATTCGTCCCCACGGTTGCCTCCTCCGTCCAACATGGCACGTGCGAACCCTATCCCATCCTCCGGGAAGGTCGCCCACGCCCTCTCCATTACTCTGAACCTTGACGCATCGCATCTGGAGCACTTACCCTTGGGAGGTGACTGGGGCATGGACCATCTCCTCAGGGAGGAGGCCTCCCTGATCGCCCTGCAGGCGGGACCGGAGACCTCGGTGTCCCTTCCAGTCCTCATTATCACCCGTCCATGACCTCCCAGGGAGCACATCTCCCTGACCATGCATCCTGTGCACTCTCCCGATCCCGGCATCGGGGTCACCTCGCATCCCCTGCAGTCGATGACCATCGCATCATCCTCGGACGATGCCCTGGATCCTTTCCCATCCTTCCTGCGGGACCCGAGCAGGGCCCCTACGAAATCCTGTTCCATACGGTGCGTCTTTACTCAGGGGTTTATCAAAGAGGGATGTTGCGGTTATACTGCGTTCCGTCCGACACCCCATCCGCAACCATAATAACCGCAGTGGGGATGGAGTCCCGATTAACGTGGAGATACTGTCACCGGTCGGTTCACCCGACAGTCTTGCCGCCGCCGTGAAGGGCGGATGCGATGCCGTCTATCTGGCGGGGAAGAGTTTCGGAGCGCGCGCCTTCGCGGGCAACTTCAGCGACCGCCAGTTGGAGGGGGCCGTGGGATATGCCCATGACAACGGCGTCAAGGTGCATGTCACGGTCAACACCCTGATCAAGAACTCCGAGATGGAGGAGGCCGTTTCATTCGTCAGGTTCCTGAAGGACATAGGCGCCGATGCGGTCATCGTCCAGGACCTGGGGCTCCTGAAGAACCTCTACAACATAGACATCCCGAAGCACGCCTCCACACAGATGCAGATCCATTCCCTCGAGGGATTGAGATGGTGTTCCGAGAACGGTCTGGACCGCGCCGTGCTGGCCAGGGAGCTCACTTTCGAGGAGCTCTCCCGTATAGTGCCCGAATCCCCCATCGAGACGGAGGTGTTCATCCAGGGCGCCCTCTGCTACTGTATGTCCGGAGGATGCATGCTGTCCAGCTTCATCGGCGGACGCAGCGGAAACAGGGGATCCTGCGCACAGCCCTGCAGGAAGCGCTACGAGCGTGACGGCGAACAGGGATACCTGATGAGCTGTGCGGACATCTACGGTATAGACCAGATCGAGAGGCTCAGGGACATAGGCGTGACATCGTTGAAGATCGAGGGCCGCATGAGGTCCCCCGCATACACCTACCTTGCATCCAAGGCCTACTCCATGGCCGAGGACGGCATAGACGGAGAGGAGTACGACGAGACACTGGAGCTTCTGAGGACCGTGTTCAACAGGGGAACCTGTCACGGATACTTCGACGGTGTGGAATCACCCGTCCAATCCCTGTATCCCGATAACAGGGGATTCTACATAGCCGACGTCAGGATCGAGGACAAGACGATCGTCACGGAGTTCGACGAGCCCGTGGGCCTCAAGGACGGACTCTCCATATTCGACGGCGACAGGAAGGTGGGAGGGTTCAAGGTCATGGACCTCCACCCTATACATGTTCCGTTCAAGATCCCGGACGGGGACTATCAGATCTACCGCACGTACGATCCCCGCATCGATGTGATCAAGAACGAGATCGGGAACACCCCCAAGCTCAACGGTGACACCCAGAGGACCGCCGTGAAGCTGAAGTTCGAGAAGCAGCCCATCAGGCACTACCAGCCCGAACTGTCCTTCTACGTCTCCACGATAAAGAACCTGGAGGCCGCCAGACCCTATGCTAAAAGGGTATACTTCGACAACATGGACAAGATCGACGAGGCGATGGAGATCTGCGCGGACGGAGTGGAATGCGTCGCTCTCCTCCCGAGGTTCGATGCCGAGGACGAGTTCGTGTTCACCGACCGTCCGGTCATGGTCAACAACACCGCCCAGTACAGGGCGTGCAAGGGGGCCCCGAGGATCTACGGCAGCAACATCCTGAACATGTTCAACTCCTACTTCCCGCTGAACCTCTATCAGACAACCCTGTCGGTGGAGCTCTCCCGCAACGAGGTCTCGGACCTGATCGCCCACTATCCCGGTAGATGCGAGGTGATGGCCTTCGGAAGGACCGAGCTCATGTACACCCGCGATCCTGGCATGGAGACGGGAACCCTGAAGGACGAGAAGGAGGCGGTGTTCCCCGTCTACCAGGACAAGAGGGGCTACGCCCACATCCTGAACTCTGTGGACCTCTACCTCCTCGACAGTCTCCAGGAGCTCGGACGTTCCGGAGCGGTCTCCGTGGGACTGGACCTGAGGAAGCGTCCCCCGGCATTGGTCAAGGCCGTCGGAGAGATGTGCGTCAGACCCAGCGACAAGCTCAGGGAGAAGCTCATCGAGATGTGCGGAGGGACCGTCACCCGCGGCCTCTACCAGCGTGGCGTTTGAGTTAGTATAACCGCACACATCCCAATTTTTATCCCCCTTCTGCGAGAGGGTCCGCATGAGGTCCGACCGCAGAGGGGACATGGGTTTCATGGAGGCCATGATCATGGTCATGATCGTCTCCATAGTACTGATGATATACCTCGGAGCGGCGGCCGCGCTGATCCATATCCACACCGACCCCCTCGAGGGTCTCGACGGGGAGGCACTGTGTGCCGAGGTTGAATCGGGTCAGGTGGTCGCAGACAACTCCGGTTACATGGAGACGTACGTCTCCTCAGTGGGAGCATCCGGGATGACGGTGGTAACGACCGTCCCCGGAGGTTTCGCATCGGTCCCGCTGGTGGAATCCTCAGGTGTCACCGAAGGCGAGAGGCATCACCGCCTGTTCACATCCCTGATCCCGGCGGACAACGGAAGGATGGTCACGGCCGTGTTCGAGGTGACGGTATGGTTCTGAACAGGAAAGGCATGATAGGGATGGTCGATGCCATGGCCTTCATAGTCATCATAACGGTGGCGCTGTCTGTCACGATATCGTACATCGATCCACCGGATTGGAGGGATCCATCAGGGGATGTCCTGGACACCATCTGCGGAGTGCAGGTAAGATTGTCGGACATGACCGAACTTGAGGACGATTCCCTCATCTTCCTCACGGACCTCATAGCCCTCGACATCCACAACGGAGGACACGGGTCCCTGGACTACCTGTCGCAGATACTGGATGTCTACAGTTCCGGGAGGGGATACCTGCTGGAGCTGACATTCGACGGAAAGACTGTGTCCATGGGCACGGATGTCGGGGGCGATCACACGTTCTCACAACGGGAAGTGTTCATATCGACCGGAGGGAAGCTGACCATGAGGCTGACGATGGCCTCATGATCCGAACTTCTCGGTGCGGTTGGCCATGTCGAGGCAGATCTGGACGATGTCCATGCCGTGGATCCTCCCTATGAATCCCCTGCTGCAACCGGACTCGCTGAACTCCACCGCCTCATCCCTGACGCAACCGTGGGCGTAGAACGCTATCGGAACCGGTTCCCCGGAGTGGTCGCCGAGGCTGCATGGCGTGCAATGGTCGCAGGTTATGGCCACAACAAGGTCATCGGGGAGGTTGGACCTGATGTATCCCATCATGGAATCGAGCCTCTTCACCACCTCTGCCTTGGTCTTGGCATCCATGTCGTGTCCGGCTATGTCCGGCGCCTTGCAGTTCATGAGGACGAAATCATACTCGGACAGGGCCTCGAGGGCGCATGCGGCCTTCATGTCCAGATCCGAGTCCAATCCGCCGTTGCACACCGGAGGCAGCGGATAGATGTCCAGACCGCAGGCCTTGCAGATGCCCTTGATCATCCCCACACCTGCCACACAGCAGGCGGACATGCCGTACCTCTCGGGGAACGGTGTTATCATGGGATACTCTCCGGCACCCCTCGGCACGAGGATGTTGGCCGGAGGGAGTCCCGCGGCCACCCTCTTCCTGTTCGTGGGATGGTCCTTGAGCCTGTTGTAGCACTCCTCCATGAACCTGTTGACGATGTCGGCGGTGAACTCACCCTCCTCCGACCTACCTTCTACCAGCATCAGATGGGTCCCGGCACCGGGATCCGCATCCGTTATATCGGCGGACAGTCCGTCGCCCCTCATCAGGAGCACCGCCCTGTGCTCGGTGCTCTCCTTGACGTAGCATTCGATGCCGTCGATCTCTATGCCGTCGAGGGCCTCCACCAGTTCGGTGGTCTCCGGTGCCCTGATCCTACTGGCACGGCGGTCTATTATCTCCAGTTCGTCATCCACGGTCGCGAAGTTACATCTGAGGGCGATATCGCCCGGCTGCATGTCCATCCCGACACCGATGGCCTCGAACGGTCCCCTTCCTGTGTACACCCTGTAGGGATCGTATCCTAGTATGGCGAGGTGCGCGGTGTCGCTGCCTGCCCTGATCCCGGGGGCGATGGGGTCGCAGAGTCCGGCGGATCCGTGGTCCACGAACCAATCCAGGTTGGGGGTCCTGATGTATTGGAGCGGTGTGAGTCCCCTCAGCTCCTCGCATGCCCTGTCACCCAGGCCGTCCATCACAATTATTAGGATCTTCTTCTCGGTCATCGGAGCCCTCCATTGAACATTTATATGCCACCGGATGGAGATTGCATTATAAGGGTGCTTTGGAATCACCGGGCATGTTCGCGGAATTGAACGGCGCCAGGATATGCTACGAGGTCCAGGGTGAGGGGGATCCGGTCCTCCTGATAGCAGGATTCGGAGCCAACAGGAAGTTCTGGAGGGACCTGGTCCCGCTCCTTGAGGGGCACACCGTCGTTACATTGGACAACCGCGGGGTCGGTGAAACCGTGTATTCGGATGGTTTCACCGTGAATGACATGGCCGACGATGCGGTCGCACTCATGTCCATGCTCGGATTCGACAGGTTCCACGTCATAGGGTGGTCTATGGGCTCCCTGATCGTACAATCCATGCTCCTGAGGCACAGGGAATGTCTGAAGGACGCCATACTCATGTCCACATACATCGACAGACCCGCCAGGTCATCCTATGTCCTGGGCGAATTCACCCGTATGGTGAACGATGGGACGGCCACGATGGAGAGCTTCTGTGTGATGGTCAACGCCTTCGTGTTCTCGGAAGGTGTGTTCAAGGGATTGGAGGATAAGGGGCTCACGATGCCGATACCCAGGAGACCCGAGAGACCGGAGGGCCTTAGGGACCAGCTCAAGGCCGTCTACGAGTTCTATCCCGGTCAGACCCTTTCGCAGATCACAACGCCTGTGCTTGTGATACAGGGGACCGAGGACATCATGACGCCTTTTCATCACGGGGAGGTCGTCAGGGACACCATCCCCGGTGCGGAGCTCTTCGCGGCGGAGGGTGCAGGACACACGATAGGTCCTGACAGTTATTATCGGACAGCTCTGGAGTTCTTCTCCAGGCATCCCGAATGATCGATTTGAGAAATGGAGGGGGTTTGGGACCCCATCGCGGGGTCCTGAAGGTTCAGAGGGGGACGACGTCCTTCCTCCTTTCCTCAATCTTGTCCTTCACGGATTCCTTGATGATCCTGGAACAGGGCCATTCGTCCTCCATGTAGGTGATGAGGTCGTCGATGTCCGCATCGGGGTTGGTCAGGGCGAGATAAACCCTGCTCATGAACATGGACACCGCATAGGGGAAGTCGTCGCATATCTGGGGGCGGTCCTTCCAGATAGTGCATCTGTTGTCGGGTCCGAGGAACGCGCAGGGGTTCGTCTTCTTCAGCATGAACCTCCCGTCGCCGGTCTGGGCCACATATTCGGTCATGAAGTTGAATATGGGGATCCCTGCGGCCTGGGCGACCCTGTTGATCTCCTCGGGACGGATGTTGATGTTGGGCTGATGGCAGCACCTGCCGCACATCTCGCAGGGGAACTTGTCCTTGTAGGACATGCAGATCTCGTATGCGATGTCGAGGTTGTGCTCCATCTGAGGGGTGATGGTTCCGAGACCTTCGAGGATGTACTTTCCGCGGTATATCGCCATGTGATCACGCGAAGTTGGCGAGGCCGAAGATGAATCCGACGATGCTCAGGAGGATACCGATACCGGCCATGGCGGTACAGGCCATCTTGTTGCACTCGATGTATCTGGGGAGGTTGATCGCATAACCTCCGGCCACCATTCCGAGGATGCCCGCTATGATGCCGACAATGCTCACATCGAGGAGGTACATCGCCATGGAGGCGACTCCCAGAACGAGAGCTACGACGGCGTAGATGAGGACATCCGATGCGGTCTTCTCCTTCTTCATCTTGCTGACGGGCTGATCCATCCTCCAGTCGCACTCCTCGCAGAAGAGGGTGTCCTTGGGATTATCGTGCCCACACTTGGGACAGCGTGTCATGACGCACCCATCGATTGGGAAATATTATGCTTTTTCCAGACCCTTCCGGAAAACGCATTCAACCCTGGACCTTGTGGCACCGAACTTCGTGGTCTCCTCGACCAGTTCCGCGGATATCCTCTCCAGGGACCCGAAGAAGGAGACCATACTCTCTACATCCCTGTAGATGTACCTGATATCGCCCGTAGACCTCTTCGCAGACCTGAGATCGCCATCGGTGAATGTACGGGTGAAGAAGTATCCTCCGGGTCTGAGGATACGGGTGAACTCGGAAACGGCAGCGGACAGCTCATCGTCCGTCAGATGCTCCAGGACATGGACGGCCGTGATGTAGTCGAAGGAACGGTCCGGAAAAGGCAGGTCTGTAGCCGATGCCACCTCGAAGGATGCGTTCTCCCCGAGGAGTTCCCTGCATGACCCCACAGCCTTGGCGGAGAAATCCACCCCTGTGGTGCGGTACCCCAGGTCAATGAGTTTTGATGATGTCTTCCCGTTGCCGCATCCCACGTCGAGGGCATCCCCCTTCCCTCCGAGGGGGTCGGGGATCCTGGCGTTGCCCCTCCATGCCCGGGGCTGCGAGGAGTAGAGTCGGTCCCAGAGCTCGTCCTGTCTCATCCGAATATCCCGTCCACGGTGGTCAGCCATTCCTTGAAAAGTTCTGTTACCCTGTCGGTGAGGACCACGAACGTGTTGGATGGGCCCTTCATCATCCTGTTGGGCCTCATGGATATCTTCAGCCCTTCCACCTCGAACACCTTGGACCTGTCGGCGACGGAGTTGTTGTGGGTCACCAGGTTCCTCATGAGAAGGATGTCGTCCCATTCCTGTCCCTGGGATCCCGTGGTGTATCCGAGCTCCACGGAGGAGGATATGATGGTCCTGAGGTAGAGGTAGCTCTTCCCCACCATGGATTTCTCCTTCAGTCCGGACAGCTTGTATGCGTTCACGCAGTCCTTGGAGGCCTTCTCTATGGAGGAGACCGTGTCCACGAACATGTCCCTGGTGATCGTGACGATCCTCTCGGTTATCTCCGGACCCATGTCTATGGGGACATCCATCTTCTCCCATGTTTTGGTGTAGAATGTCACGACCTCCTTGGTCATCACAGCACGGTTGTAGATATTCCAGAAGCACATGGAGCGGAAATCGTTCTCGCGGTCGGCTATCTCGTTGTCGACGAACTCCGCATAGCCCTTGACCTTCTCCAGGAATCTGTCCAGGTCCTCCGTGACGCAGATCATGGTCCGGTGATGTAGTTCCTCAAATAGAACGCTTTCCACCACTTCCAAGGGTGCGGGGCCAGTCCCGCATGGTCCGGTCGGAAAGGCGATCGTTTCAAACCCACATTTTGTGTAGAATGCTGCCTGGACAGGTTCATAGGTCGATGGTCGGAGGGGCGGGATGATTCGATGATACGATCAGATGTCCCTTCCGTTCTCCCTCACATACCATGACAGGAATGTGATGATCACGCACATGACCACGCAGGATACCATTGAGAACAGGAATCCGTCCATGAAGACCGCCGGTTCGAGGTCGGGTATCGATGTCCCCGCCGAACCCGAGCCTATGCTGAAAAGACCGGAGAACATGGCTGTTCCCATTGCCGATCCGAGGTATATGATGAAGGTCATGAGCGAGGACCCCTCACCCTGCTTCCCATCGGGGACATAGTCGATCACACGGCTTCCGATGGGGCCTCCGCATATACCCCAGGTCAGTCCGAGGAGGAGCAGCGCCACGATCACCAGCAACGGTGTCCCGGATCCGATGAAGCAGGAGATGATGGAGAACACCGTCAGGATGATGCATCCCGCTATGCAGAAGATCCTGTTCCCACGTGTCTCGGCCATCTTCCCGGTGAAGAGGCACAATGCCAGGATGGCGATAGCCGGTATCAGCATGTGAATGCTGGATTCCACAGCCGAATATCCCATCTCTATGGTGAGGAAGAAGGGGAACAGGTACTGGGCCCCCATGTAGCACACGTTCATCAAGAGCAGGGCGATGACGACATAGACCAATGATCTCACCTTGAACAGACGGAGGTCGAGGACGGGTGATGCCGAACGCAGACTGTGACGTATGAACAATGCCAGGAATACGATGCAGACGATGATGGCCACTTCGTTCACAACCGACAAACCGTGCGATGGGACGGTCTCCAGGGCGAAGAGACCGGTGACGATGCACACGAACAGCATCGCGGAACCGCCGATATCGAACCCGGTCCTGTCCAATCCTCTGTCCTTGGGGAAGGCCCTCATGCACACCACGGCGGCGATGATGCCTATGGGGACATTGATGAAGAAGATCCAGTGCCACGAGAGCATTTCTGTAAGTATACCTCCGAGGGCGGGACCGGCAGCGGCACCCAACGACCATCCCAGGAGTGAGACGGAGAGTCCGAAGGTTATCTTCCTGGGAGGCAGGAACGAAACCGTGGCCAGCATGCATGATGACGCTATCATCGACGCGCCGATACCCTGAACGGCCCTGAAGACTATGAGTTCCGAAAGGACCCCGGAGAGTCCGCATGCCAGGGACGAGATGCTGAATATCAGAAGACCGGCGACCATCACCTTCCTGACCGCTCCCTTGTCGCATATCTTCCCGAACACGAGGATCAGTCCGGCCATGACGAGGAAGTACACGGTGGACACCCAGGATGAGGCGCTGGTGCCGATACCGAAGGAACCGGCTATCGACGGCAGGGCCACATTGACGATGGTCCCGTCCAGTCCGTCAAGGAACATGGCCAACGCTATCACGATGTAGATCAGGATGTACCTCCTGCCGGAATCCTCCGAAACGTCCATGGAGGATGGTATGCCACGGAGTGTAAAAACCATGCCATCCTACCACCTCCGATATTATTATAGAGGATGTAGTTAACCTACGCCCAGTAATATAGATAGGGAGTGACCATGTACTGGAACCCGAACATAGAATGCATGCCCCTGGAGGAGCTCAAGGCCCTCCAGTACCGCGAGCTCAAAACCCTTGTCAACAACCTCTATTCCTTCAACCAGTTCTACCACGACAGGATGAGGGCGCAGAACGTCCATCCCGACGACATCAACTGCCTCGAGGACATCTCCAAACTGCCCTTCATGTACAAGCAGGACCTCCGTGACAACTATCCCACGAAGATGTTCAACGTGCCCAACAACCAGATCGTGAGGTACCACGTCTCATCCGGAACCACCGGTAAGCCCACACTCGTAGGTTACACCGAGAACGACCTCGCATACTGGACCGAGGCCCTCGCCAGGTCCCTGACATCCATCGGTATCGGCCGCGATGACACCATGCAGGTCTCATACGGATACGGACTCTTCACCGGAGGACTCGGACTCCACTACGGAGCCGAGAAGGTCGGAGCCACCGTCCTCCCCACCGGAACCGGAAGCACCGAGAGGCAGATCGAGCTCATGATGGACCTCGGGGTCACCGCCATAGCATGCACCCCCTCATACCTCATCCACCTGGGGGATGTCGCCAAGAAGATGGGAGTGGACATCCGCAGGGACACCAAGCTGAGGAAGGCCGTCCTGGGAGCCGAGCCCTGGTCCGAGAGCATGAGGCAGCACATCGAGGAGTCCATGGGCATCAAGGCCTACGACATCTACGGAACCTCCGAGCAGGCAGGACCCATGTTCACCGAGTGCGAGGAGCGCAAGGGAATCCACATCGCCGGAGACATCATGTACGTCGAGATCATCGATCCCGAGACCGGAGAGTCCCTCGGACCCGGACAGAAGGGTGAGATGGTCGTAACCATGCTCAAGAAGGAGGCAATGCCCATGATCCGCTACAGGATCAAGGACGTCACCACCCTGATGGAGGACGAGTGCGAGTGCGGAAGGACATCCCCCAGGATCAGCAGGATCACCGGAAGGACCGACGACATGCTTATCATCCGCGGAATCAATGTTTTCCCGTCCCAGATCGAGTACACGCTCCTGCAGATCCCCCAGGTCGGGGACCAGTATATGATCTACGTCACCCGCGAGGGCGCTCTGGACAACATGATCCTCCAGGTGGAGATCAGACCCGAGGCGTTCAGCGACAAGGTCGAGGACATGATCAAACTCAGGGCCCACATCGAGTCCGAACTGAAGAAATACCTCAACATAGCGGTCACCGTCGAGCTCAAGGCACCCGGGGAGCTCCCCAGGTTCGAGGGCAAGGCGAAGAGAGTTATCGACAAGAGGGTGATCTGATGACAGACAGCAAGATAATCACGCAGCTTTCAATCTTCGTTAACAACGAGCCCGGACGTCTCGCCAACATCGCCTCCATCATGAAGGAGTGCGCCGTCAACATGAAGGCCTTCAACCTAGCCGAATCCACCGAGTTCGGTATCCTCAGGGCCATCGTCGACAACCCCGACGATGCGTACGACCGCCTCAAGTCCAAGGGGATCATCGTTAAGAAGACCGATGTCATCGGTGTCGTGATCGATGACACCCCCGGGTCCGTCATCGCCGCAGCCGATGCGTTCGGAGCCAACGGTATCAACATCGATTACGGCTACGCTTACACCGGAAAGGTCACCGCGGCATTCTTCATCAGGGTGGACGACCCTGTCAAGGCCGTCGATGTCCTCGAGAAGGCCGGAATCAGGCTCATCACCTACGGGGAGATCTGATCATGGGAAATCTCAACATCGCCGTCGTCGGAGCCAAGGACTACGCCGGGAAGATCGGTAAGAAGGGAACGGTCACCGACATGACCTTCTACGACCACAAGGCCGGCACGGATTCGTTCACCCTGATCGAGCCCTCCAAGTACCCGGACAAGCTCTCCTCCCTGTTCTACTCTGTGGGGATGTCCGAGTTCGTGATCCTCGTCGTGGACAAGATCGACTCCTTCCTCGGAGAGACAATCATCATGGTGGACTCCCTGGGGATCGACAAGGGTTTCATCATCCTGCAGAACTACATCCAGCCCGAGCAGCTCAAACCCCTCCTGGCCGGAACATCCCTCGAGGGATACGAGTACAGGGAGGACGACCCCATCAAACTCCGCGAGGAGCTCATCGCCATGGCCAAGTCCGAGGGAAGGAAGGCCGGCGAGGGATCGTGCGGTTCCTGTCCCGTGGACAGTCACTTCAACGTCAAGGGAGTTGGAACCGTTGTACTAGGTTCCGTCATCGATGGTCACTTCAGGAAGCACGACAAGATGACCGTGTTCCCCATCAAGAGGGAGGTCATCCTCAAATCCATCCAGAAACACGACCTGGATGCCGACGATGGTGTCAAGGGTGACCACGTCGGTCTCGCCCTCAGGGGGATCGAGTCCGACGAGCTGGACAGGGGATTCGTCGTCACAACGGACCCCTCCGTGAAGATGACCCGCTCCGTGTCCGGCAAGGTCTCTCTGGTGAAGTATTGGTCCTCGGCTCTGAAGGAGGGAATGGTCCTGCACATCGGTCACTGGATGCAGATGGTCCCCTGCCGTGTCACCGCAGTGGATAACGGCGCTGACTTCAGGTCCGCCGAGGTCACCTTCGAGCTGGACAGCGACATCATCCACAAGCCAGGGGACAAGGCCATCATCATGTACCTCGAGGGCGGGAAGCTCAGGGTCGCCGGATCCATCATCCTTCCCTGAAAAAACAATTGAAAACGAGGGGATTGCCCCCTCATTCCTTCTTTTCCCCGTTGATCTTGTCTCCGTACAGCTCCATGAACCTGTCCGTATCGGATTTGGGTTTGGTGTAGACGATCCCGAAGATCACCAGGAATGTCATCATGCCGGTGGACACGGCGGCCATGGCCATCATCGCCGTGGGACTGTTCGGGTCTCCCATGAACATATACACCGTGAACGCCAGCAGGACCATCAGCAGGGCCGCCGCCCGCAAAACGAAAGGTTTCATGCTTGT
>JBJEIK010000023.1:0-3431 GCA_051876975.1 Candidatus Methanomethylophilaceae archaeon | reverse complement strand
GAGGACCGCGTCGCGGGTACCCTGGATATCGAGCACGTCCTGAAGACGGGTGAGAAGAAGTTCGAGCCGGGTGTGCTGGCACAGGCCAACGGTAATCTCCTTTACGTGGATGAGGTGAATCTCCTCGACGACCACATAGTCGACCTTCTTCTGGACTCCGCAGCCATGGGTGTGAACTACATCGAGAGAGAGGGCGTGTCGTTCTCCCATCCCTCCAGGTTCATCCTGGTTGGTACGATGAATCCCGAGGAGGGTGAGCTCAGGCCGCAGCTCCTGGACAGGTTCGGTCTCTCCGTGGATGTCAAGGGCGACAGGGACATGGAGCAGAGGATGGAGGTGGTCCGCAGGAGGATCGCCTTCGACACCGACCCCGCAGCATACACGGAGAAGGTGAGGGAGGAGACCGAGGCCATGAGGTCCAAGATCGAGAAGGCAAGGGAACTGCTTCCCAAGGTCACCGCCGACGATTCCATTCTCAAAGCCGTCGTCACCGTCACCACAAACTTCGGCATCGACGGACACCGTGCGGATATCACCATGATGAAGGCGGCCAAGGCCAACGCAGCCCTCGAGGGAAGGACATCCGTAGAAAAGGACGATATCCGTTCCGTCGCCGCTCTGGTCCTATCCCACCGCATGAGGAGGCGTCCCTTCGAGGAGGAGGCCTTCGACACCGAGGAGCTTGAGAGATGCCTCCAGTCGATCTGATGACGGGATTCCCATTCTCCGCGGTCTACGGGATGGACGATGCGAAGAGGGCCATAGAGTGTGCCCTGGTGAATCCGAGGATCAGGACCGTGCTCATCAGGGGAGGTCCCGGTTCCGCCAAGACCGTTCTCGCGAGGGCCGCGGGAAGGTTCTCCGGGAAGAGACTGGTCAACATCCCCCTGAACGTGACGGAGGAGCAGCTCTTCGGCGGGATGGACATCGACGCCACCATCCGCGAAGGAAGGCCGGTCGTTCAGAAGGGACTTCTCGCACGTGCCGATGGTGGTATCCTCTACGTGGATGATGTGAACCTCCTCGACCAGAGAGTCCTAGCTTCACTGCTGGACTGTGTCCTCACCGGGAGGGTTGTATTGGAGAGGGAGGGTGTCTCCGCCGAATATCAGTGCGAGACGGTGATGATAGCCACCATGAACCCATCGGATTCTGATATCAGCTCCCATCTCCTCGACAGGTTCGATCTCTGCGCATATTCCGACTTCCCGGAGGAGGGTGAAGGCAGGACGGAGGTCCTCCGCAGGAACATCGAGTATCAGAAGGATCTCGAGGTCTTCAACCAGCTCTACGGATCCGAGGAGAATTCGTTGAAGGAAACCGTGGAGAGGGCCAAGATGCTCCTCCCGCTGGTGATGATGTCCGACGACCTGATGGGTGTGGCGGTGGAACTGGCATCCAAGGTCCTGGCAGACGGATTCCGCGGTGACATCGCCATGATCAACACATCCATGGCATTGGCTGCATTGAACGGAAGGGACGAGGTCCTCAGGAAGGATGTGGAGGAGGCCGCCATGATATGCCTCGCCCATCGCAGGAACTACATCCCCGATCCTCCCCAGCCGCCCGAACCGCCGGAGGAGCCCCAGGACCAGGATGAAAAAGAGGACGATCAGCAGGACAACGACGACCAACAGCAGGATTAGCCTCCGGAGCCTCCCCAACAGGACCGGAACGATCAGGATGAGGACCAACAGGACCAGCAGCCTCCCGAACCTCCTAACATGGACGACATCCAGCAGATGCTGGACGAGATGATGTTCGAGATTGGGGAGCAGTTCCGTGTCATCGATTACCTCGACGACGGGAGACGGGTGATAAGGACCACATCCAGCAGGAAGGGCAGGAGGGCCATGGTGGAGAGCAACGACGCCACCGGACGCTACGCACGTTCACGTCCATCCGACGAGAAGGTGCATGATATCGCATTCGATGCCACCATCCGCGCCGCAGCACCTTATCAGAAGGGAAGGGAGCATGACGGTTTGTCGATATCCATCCATCCCCAGGATGTGAGGGAGAAGGTGAGGGAGCGCAGGTCCGGATGCACGATAATGTTCCTGGTGGATGCGAGCGGTTCGTTGGGTGTCAGGAAGAGGATGGCCGCCGTTAAGGGTGCCGTCCTTTCCATGCTCAGGGATAGCTACGTCAAGAGGGACAGGATAGGAATGATGGCCTTCAGGAGGGATTCCGCCGAACTCATCCTGCCTCCCACCAAGTCCGTCGAGTACAGTTACAAGAAACTGGAGGAGCTCCCAACAGGGGGCAAGACCCCTCTCGGAGAGGCGTTGGTCACCGTCAACGAGTTCATGACCTCTTATTCGAGATCACATCCGGGTGAATCCTGCTATATAGTCCTGATCACCGACGGGAGGGCGAATGTGCCTTTGAAGCAGGGTGCCGATGCCAACGAGGAGGTCAGGAAGCTGGCATCCGAGATGGCCATCCCCCAGGTGAAGTGGATCGTCATCGACGCTTCCGCCGGATACATCAGGTTCGACAACGCGGAGAAACTGGCCATGGAGCTGGAGGGGACATACTTCAGGCTCGAGGACCTGAACGCCGATAGGCTTGCAGAGAGTGTGAGAGCGGCGATCAGGTGATATCGGAACCATACCCCGGACATCCATCCGGGGTTTCTTCCCGGGATCACCCGTCTCCCATTCAGGCGGAGGGCGGTCCATCACGACCATCCTTCCGCCTGTCATGAAGACAACAGCATGAATCAGTTTCTATCCATACTCGAATGTATAAAAACATACATCAAGATGATGATCCAGTCTTCCAAACCCCTCTTTCCTTAACGACGTTGCTCTGTAGTGGGCATACACACAACCTTTATCACCTATGTACGGTATTGGACGATACATCCAATTATTTGGAATATACATCCAATGGGGATTACATGAAGATCGACATTGAGGGAGTCAGTTTCAGCTACGGCAGCACGCCGGTCCTGGACGACATCACCCTTGAGATCGAGGGGGCGCAGGTCGTGTCAATCCTCGGTCCCAACGGGGTCGGGAAGTCCACGCTCATCCACTGCATGAACAAGATCCTCACGCCCACCAAGGGTACTGTGTACCTCGACGGGAAGGACGTGAGGGAGTATTCTCTGAAGGAGGTCGCGAAGCATGTGGGGTACGTCCCGTACTCCTCGTCCGACACCTTCCCCCTTACCGTTGTCGACACCGTTCTCCTCGGAAGGCACCCTCACGCCGGTTGGAAGACCACCGACGAGGACCTCGAGGCGGTCTTCGACGTCCTGGAGAGGTTGGGCATACAGGACCTGGCCATGCGCTACTTCAACGAGCTGTCCGCCGGACAGCATCAGAAGGTCATGCTCGCTAGGGGACTCGTACAGAAACCCGACGTCCTCCTCCTCGATGAACCCACATCCAATCTGGACATCAAGCACCAGCTGGGTATAT
>JBJEIK010000022.1:0-3449 GCA_051876975.1 Candidatus Methanomethylophilaceae archaeon | reverse complement strand
ACATACGGTCGCGCCAGCGAGGTCGATGCGGATGACGGCAAGAAGAAGGTCGTCATCGTCGGAGGAGGGCCCATCAGGATCGGACAGGGAATCGAGTTCGACTACTGCTGCGTCCACGGTGTAATGGCCCTTCAGGAGGAGGGTGTCGATGCCATCATCATCAACAACAATCCCGAGACCGTCTCCACAGACTACGACATCTCCGACAGGCTCTACTTCGAGCCCCTGACCCTCGGAGACGTCCTCAACGTCATCGATGCGGAGGATGCGGACGGTGTCATCGTCCAGTACGGAGGACAGACCTCCGTCAACCTCGCCGTGGACCTGGAGAAGGCCCTTGCCGGAACCAAGACCAAGGTCCTTGGAACCAGCCCCGACAAGATGGATGTAGCCGAGGACAGGCGCAGGTTCTCCAAGCTCATGGACGAGCTCAACATCAAGCAGCCCAGGTCCGGAACCGGATACTCCTTCGAGGAGGCCAAGGCCATCGCAGAGGACATCGGATACCCTGTCCTCGTCAGGCCCTCGTACGTTCTCGGAGGAAGGGCGATGGAGATCGTCTACTCCACCGAGGAGCTCAAGACATACGTGGAGACCGCCGTCAAGGTCTCCAGAAACCACCCCATCCTGATCGACAAGTACCTGACCGAGGCCATCGAGATCGATATCGATGCCGTGTGCGATGGAACCGATGTCTACATCGGAGGAATAATGGAGCATGTGGAGTACGCCGGATGCCACTCCGGAGATGCCACCATGGTCCTGCCCCCGTTCACCATCAAACAGGAGATCATCGACGAGATGGTGGACATCACCACCAGGGTCGCCCTGGCCCTGGACATCCACGGTCTGATGAACCTGCAGCTCGCGGTCAAGGACGGACAGGTCTACATGATCGAGGCCAACCCCCGTGCATCCAGGACGGTCCCCTTCATCTCCAAGGCCACCGGCGTCCCCCTCGCCAAGATCGGAACCAAGATCATGCTGGGCAAGACCCTGAAGGACTTCGGCCTCAAGGGATACAGGGCCATCGACCACTATGCCATCAAGGCATCCGTGTTCCCCTTCCTCAAGCTGCCCGGAGTCGACTCCATCCTGACCCCCGAGATGAAATCAACCGGAGAGGTCATGGGAATCGACGAGGACTTCGACAAGGCCTGCTACAAGGCACTCATCGCGGCAGGAAACAAGCTGCCCGTCGAGGGCGGAGGGGTGTACATCACCGTCAACGACACCGACAAGCCTAGGATCCTGCCCGCGGCCAAGGAGCTGAAGGAGATGGGATTCACCATCTATGCCACCAAGGGAACATCCACGTACCTCAGGGAGCATGGTGTCGAGACCACCACCGTCTTCAAACTGGATGAGAACCAGAAGCCCAACGCCATCGGACTCATGAGGGACGGCAAGATCAACCTGATCATCAACACCCCCTCGCTGAAATCCGGAGCGGTCCGTGACGGTTACACCATGCGCAGACTGGCCGTCGAGCTGGAGATCCCCTTCATGACCACCGTCCAGGGAGCAGAGATCGCCGTGGCATCCATCAGGGTCGCCAGGGCCGGAACCCTCGGTGTCAGGAGCATGAAGGAGTTCCACGGACTCGTCTGAGCCCGGTGGACATCACAATCAAACCCCGCGGGGTCACCGCGGGGAAACATTTTCAGAAGTCCTTCTCGAACGTGTCCCTGTCGATCCATGCGGACACGTGCTTCCCAACGAACCTTATGAGACTGTATCCCGGGTCGTCGACTCCTCCGGGATAGTGTCTGAGCATCCTGTCGTCCCAGAACCTCTCCTTGATGTCCCTGTCATCGACGGTCTCCGCATCACCGGTGAACGAGATGCTGTCCCAGCAACGGGCGATGCATACGCCGGCCTTCGGATTCATGCTGATGTAGGACAGCTTACGGGCCGAGGATGGGGTGGAGAAGTAGAGGATGTGCCCCTCATCCGATCCCAGGAGGTCCATCTCCACGGAATGGGGATATCCGTCGGGATCGATGGTCGTGAGGACAGCACGTGTGGACCTATCGATCACCCATCTCAGCTTGTCATCTTCGGACAGCCAGTGTTTGAGGGTCGGGATGTACTTCAACAGGAGTTCCCTGTACTGGTCCTCGGTGTACGATGTGCCTGCGGTCCTGTTGAACTCCTCTACGAACCCTACATTCACCTCGATCTGTTCATTGACAGTGGTCGCCCACAGATCTCCTTGGACAAGGCAGTACACACAGTAATCCGGATCCTTCGAACCGTCGGATAATGTTCCCAGAAGGTCATCTGTGGGCATCGGCATGCCACAGCATTGACAGAAGCGCTGATTTTCCATGGATAGGTATCCGATCACCCGTATTTTGCCCTTTGTTCCCTGATTCGACCATGCTACTCTAGGAAAAGTGAGAGAAAGGTTATATAGTTTTTAGGAATGCCTAAATTAGTAAGACCACAACAGTGGGACGGGATCCCGGATGCGTCCTGCAAGACTATCCGACTCCGAGATTCCAGTCCCATCTCTAAAGAACGATTCACATTCTTATTGATGGCGGTAGAGCCATTGCTTGGTCTGAATCGGATTATAAGAACAAAAGGTACACCTAATGCAGACGATAGTCTACGCAGTAATCCTGGCGTTGATACTCGCTGCCCTCATGGCCCTGGCCTACAAACCGGTCAGGAAGTACAGGGTGGTGATCTACGTCATAACCGCAGTCGTGGAGGCCTATTTCATCCTCCCGAACGCACTGGGCTACGAGCTCTTCACTTCGCAACGCGCCGTTACATCACTCTTCACCATGGGGATCCTGGCGGAGGCCCTGTTCGCAGTTGTTGCCTTCACCGGATGCCTTCCCGCAAAGTGGAAGATTACCCACAGGCTCAAATCCATAAGGGCCGAACTTTCCGTCATGGGATGCATCATCTCCATAGGAGAGGTCCTCTACTTCGCACCGCAGTTCATCTCCTTCTTCAACGGAGAATTGAGTTTAGGAAGGGAGATAGCAACTATAGCGACCATCATCCTCATCGTGCTGATGATCCCCCTGATGTTGACCTCGTTCTACTGTGTCAGGGCCAACATGAAACCCACGACATGGAAGAAGCTCCAGTCCACCGCATACATCTTCTACTTCGGCCTGTGGTTGCACATATTCGGCCTCTATGCTAGTCTGAACGGAGGTCTCACGGACCTGTTCACGGGAAAGCACGGAGAGGCACTGATATGCTACACCGTGTTGTGGGGAACCTACTTCGTCGTGAGGTTCGTGAAATTACTTGTCGACAGACGCAACAAAGTCCCGGCGAACGATCAGATCATTCAGGAAGACGATGACCTGGTACCTGCGAGGGAGGAATGAAGATGGCGAAGGAGAACAGGTTCAGTCTCTCGAAAATAACCCTGACGCCGAAGGCCTGCAAGATCATGTGCGTTGTTGTCACCATACTTCTTC
>JBJEIK010000021.1:1267-3454 GCA_051876975.1 Candidatus Methanomethylophilaceae archaeon | reverse complement strand
GAAGGAAGACGCCCATGTCCAACGATGTCATTGATAGGGTGATTGAACTGGCAAGGTCAACGGATAATTGGAACATCCTCAGGGGATGTACTCAGATACTGTTGTGCTGTTGCTGCGGTCTCCGTACTCAGGAGGCCCGTATGATGTACGTCGACGGGATCGTGAGGATGGGAGGGAAGATGATCGTCCACGTGGAACACGTCAAGGGAGAGGGATCCTGGGGAGAGCCTAGAAACGTCCTGGTGATGGATGGTATCGAGGATATCATCGACAAGTACCTCTTCGAGAGGAAGAGGATCCTGGAGGAGTACGACAGGGTCTCCAGGTCCCTGTTCGTGCCCATCCACAGTCAGTCGGAGTTCTACGTGTCCCAATCCTTCACCAAACTGAAGGCCCCCGTGGAGGAGGTCCTGGGGGAGAAGATCGATCTCCGTTCCGGACGCAGGGCATACGGGCAACGTCTGTTGGACAAGGGGAACCGTCTCGACGACGTTTCCGTTGCCATGGGTCACGCCTCGACGAAGACCACCGAGGGCTACTACGCAAGGGTCCGCGAGGACGACGTGTTCGCTCGTCTGCTGGCCAACGAAGAGTCCCGTTAAACGGTTTAACATAGGTATAATCGGACCCACTCAGTTTAAGTCCGCTCTCCCGGACGGACTTAAACTGAGTAAGTCCGAACTGTTTAACAGATGTACAATCTAAGAAACATAGAAAAAAATCGCGATATCTGGCTAACGATGAGTGGGCCCGCCCGGATTTGAACCGGAGTCTATGGCTCCCGAAGCCACAAGTATACCAAGCTAGCCCACGGGCCCAACAAACACCCGATTGACTATTCACATATATACTAATCGCCGACCTCGGTCCTATCAGCATCAGAACCGGTTTCAACCCATCTTCAATAAACCTGACATCAGCGCACCTTTTTATCCATCGTCAGACGATTCCCCCACCTATGACCATGCTCATAGCCTATGACGGAAGACAGAACACGGAGAAGGCATTGGATTATGCCATCAACCACTCCGTAACGTACGGGGAGAAGCTCATCGTCCTCGTGGTCGTCTCCAAGGGCTCTGAGGCGGACCTACAGAAGATGCACGGATTCGCCGACAAGGCCGTCTCCAAAGCGAAGGAGAAGGGTGCGGAGGTCCAGAGCATCGTGGAGTCGGGACAGCCCGACAAGGTGATCCTCGAGACCGCATCACGTTTCTCCTGTGACACCATCATAGTCGGACGTTCGGGCAAGACCGCCTTGGACAGGGTGATCATGGGAAGCGTGTCCAACTCCATCGTCGCCAATGCGAAATGCACCGTCATCGTGGTGCAGTGAGAATCGATCCGGACGGCGGACGGTTCCGTCGCCCGGTGACGATCTGTTTTTCTTTCAGTGGAGGTCCAGCGCCTTCACCAGTGTCCTGATGACCCGGTCCGGCGTGGGAGGACATCCGGGGATGAATATCGACGGTTCCAGCACCGAGGAAATGCCTTCTCCGAACACATCTCCCTTGACGAACATCCCGCCCGATATGGCGCATGCTCCCGATGCTATGACCAGTTTGGGTGCGGGTGTTGCTCCATAGGTCCTCTCTGCGGCCTCCTTCATGTTGTTGGCCATCGGCCCGGTGACGATCAGGCCATCGGCATGCCTGGGTGATGCCACGACCTTGATCCCGAACCTGTGCATGTCGTAGAACTGGTTCGACATGCAGTTGAGGTCCACCTCACAGGCGTTGCAGGATCCGGTGTCGAGTTCCCTCAGTGCCACGGACCTTCCGAACATCCTACGGGTCTTGTCGTCGAGCTTCCTCTCCATGGACTCTATCACCGTATCCCTGTCCACTATCAGTTCCTCCCTCGTGAGGGCGTAGTCGGGTGCGGCCACCTCGGAGATCATGTTCCCCGGGCATACCATAGAGCAGTCCATGCAGAATATGCACTTTCCCAGGTCGATGGTCCATCTGTCGGTGATGGTGATCGCCTTCGTCGGACAGTTCTCGGCGCATGCGCCGCACATGTCGCAGGAACCGGATGCCATGGGCATGGTCTCCCTCTCGTTGAGGATGACTGCCTTCGGTTCGGTGTTCCTGTCGCGTGAAACCGTGTTGGAAAGACTCCTGTTGAACATCACATCACCTCACAGATCGTTCCCGCTGTATGACAGCCCGAAGCTCTTGTTGATCA
>JBJEIK010000021.1:0-1167 GCA_051876975.1 Candidatus Methanomethylophilaceae archaeon | reverse complement strand
CCCTTCTCCTGGGTGATGACGTTCATTCCCAGGTCGCCGTAGCACTCGTATCTGACGCCCTTCCTGACATCGATGTTCAGTCCGCTGGCCCTGGCGATGAGTCCGACCATTCCGATCTCCCATGCCTTGTCCCTCTTGAGGACGCCCGTGGTCTCCAGTCTGTCGAGGAGCGCCGGGCTCTCCATCATCTCGGCCAGGTCCTCCATCTCGAACTTCAGTGTTATGAGGAAATCATCCAGCTCCTTCAGCTTCGCCTGGGAGATGTCCCTGCGGACACCACCGGGGACGACGCTGTTCATGAGCTGTCTGTGCTTCGTCAGACCCACGTTCATCCTGAAGACCTTCTCCTGGATCCCGCCTCCAATGGCGGAGGGGACGGTGAACGCGGTGTCGGTGCACACTCCGGACACTCCTCCGATGTGGTTGTACAGTCTCTCCATCTCCGCGAGGATGACACGGATGAACTTCGCCCTCTTGGGTATCTCGGTTCCGGATTCCATCATCTCGGAGTATGCGATGCAGTTGGCCACGCAGGTGTCCCCGGAGATGCGCTCCACCAGCCTGGAATTGTCCTGGGCGGCGGGTGTCTCCAGCAGTTTCTCCACACCTCTGTGGGTGTATCCCAGGTGTGGGTTGAGCTCGATCACCGGCTCCCCCGCCACGCTGAACCTGAAGTGTCCCGGTTCGATGATACCGGCATGCACAGGACCCACAGGGATCTCGAACACGTCGTCACCAACGGTGTGGTTCCTCGGTATGGGGATCCTCGTCTCGGTGGACCTGTCATAGGTTCCCTTCTGGAGGGGATATCCCTCGCCCTTCCTGCGGTAGACTATGGGTTCCCTGGGACCATCCTCGAAGATGATGCCGCTCATCTCTGACATGAGCTTCTCGTACGGGAGTGCGGAGGGGATCTCGGCCGAGATGGGGACTGCCGATGGGCCGGGTCTGTACCACAGTCTGGCGACCCTGTCCTTCTTCCTGAACAGTATGTTGACTATCTGCCCGGAGGGGTCCTCCTGGGCGAACATGGTCATGAGGCGGAAACCGTTCCCGGTCATGACGATGCATTCCTGGAGAACCTGTTCCCTGTCGACCTGGATGTCGGACGATATCATAGGTAGACCACCCCGCTGAGGATGGATACGACGTTCCCGAGCCACTCCT
>JBJEIK010000020.1:0-3454 GCA_051876975.1 Candidatus Methanomethylophilaceae archaeon | reverse complement strand
GTATCAACGTGAACGCCGGAAGGAACAGACAGTAGATCCTGAGTGCATCCACCATCTGCGGTCTGAGAACCTCCATCTCAGATGTGTAGGTGAATATGTAGAGGAACGGCTCCGGGATGATGAATATCACGATGCAGAACAAACCGACGATCCCCACGGACAACCGGGCGGCATACCTGAATGCAACGCCCATCCTCTCAGGATTCCTCTGACCGAAGGCGGATGATGCCACGGGCACAAGCGCGGAACCTATGGCCATGGCAGGTATCAGGGCCATCTCGAGGACGATGTTCGGGACGGAGTATATCGTGAGTCCGTCGGAACCGGCACACCATATGACGATGTAGTTCAGAACGATGTTCATGGCATACATCACGGTGTACTCGAGCGTCTGCGGAACCCCCACCTGCAGGACCGTTGTCAGATTCTCCCTGTGGAAACGGAATCCCCTGAGGGGCATGTGGATGTACATCCTACCGTCCAGATAAAGGACCAATGCGAAGACAACAGCCAACATCGTCGCCACGGATGTTGAAAGACCTGCGCCGGCGATACCCATTCCGAATCCGTAGATGAGGACAGGATCCAGGACAATGTTAGAAACGGCCATGATGACGGCCATGGTCCTGGCCATCTTGGTGGCACCTTCCCCTCTGAGGGTACCAGACAACGTCCCATACATTATGTGTATGAATGTGAAGAGAACGATCTGGAGCATGTAATCCGACGATACACCGATGATATCATCCGAACCTATCGCCTCCAACAGAGGATCGGAGATCAGGACCAGGAAAGGTGTCAATACCATGCCGAAAACAAGGGAGAACACCACGGCATTGACGGCACAACCCGATGCCCTATCCCTATCACCGGCTCCGATTAACCTCGAGACGACAGCCGCGGCACCGACACCGAAACCGTTCCCGATTCCCATTATCACGAGATATATCGGCTCCACCAGGGCGATGGCAGCCAGAGAATCCGAACCCAGACCGGCACACCACATACGGTCCGCCACGGTGTTCACGGCAGCGACTATCATGGAGATGATCAGCGGGATGGCCATCGCCACTATGGCCTTCCTCGGTTCCCCGAGTACGACCTCCACACCTCCATCAGCGGACATGACGGACAGTAGGATGCAAGCGGATAAGACGGTTGCCCAGGTTTATTATACTTGAATAGTTGTTCACATATTCAATAGAGGAATAACATGAAGGCTGTTCTGAAATTGGAAGGCCTTTGCTGCGCGAACTGTGCGGCGAAGATCGAGCGCGAAGTGCAGAAGATCCCTGGCGTGTCCGAGGCTAACGTGACGTTCATGACACAGAAGATGACATTGGAGGCCCCGGATGGGGAGATGGACAGGATCATCGAGGAAGCTACCAGGATCGCCAAGAAGATTGAGGATGAAGTGGTGGTCAAGAGGATCAAGTGATCCGATGAAGAACGTCGAGAAACGCATGGTCATCGGTGCCGTCATCTTCGCCATAGGCGCCGTCATGCACTTCATCCTGGATTCCGACCAATACCTGCAACTGGCGGTGTTCCTGACAGGATACATCGTGGTGGGATACGATGTCATCCTCAAGGCCGCACGCAACATCGGCCACGGACAGGTGTTCGACGAACACTTCCTGATGGTTATCGCCACCGCAGGTGCCTTCATCATCGGCGAATACCCAGAAGGGATGGCCGTGATGCTGTTCTTCCAGGTCGGGGAATGGTTCGAGAGGAAGGCCGTGGGAAAGACCAGAGAATCCATCTCAGCTCTCATGGACATACAACCCGAATATGCGAACATCCTGAGGGATGGGAACGTTGAGAAGGTGGACCCGGAGGAGGTATCGGTGGGTGACCTGATAGTCGTCCTACCCGGTGAGAAGATCCCCTTGGACGGTTCTGTCGTTGAGGGTTCGTCATCCGTGGACACGAAGGCGCTCACCGGCGAATCCATGCCCAGGGACGTATCGGTCGGAACGGATGTCATAAGCGGTACCATCAATCTGACATCCAAGATCACCGTGAGGGTGACCAAGGCATACGAGGATTCTACTGTGACCAAGGTATTGGAGCTGGTGGAGGATTCCGTCTCCACCAAGGCACCCACCGAGAGATTCATCACCAAATTCGCCAGATACTACACACCGCTGGTGGTAGTGTGCGCACTGCTCGTGGCTGTCGTACCCATCACACTTGGATACGATATCTCCACATGGGTGTACAGGGCACTGACCTTCCTCGTTGTTTCATGTCCCTGTGCACTGGTCATATCGGTACCGCTGGGGTACTTCTGCGGTATCGGGGCCGCCTCCAGACTCGGGATCCTGGTTAAGGGAGGAAACTACCTGGAGGCCCTGGGATATGCGGACACCGTCGTGTTCGACAAGACCGGGACACTCACGGAGGGAAGGTTCGAGGTCGTCAAGGTCCATCCTAACGAATGCACCGAGGAGGAACTCCTCCTTATGGCAGCAGAGGTCGAATCCGTATCCAATCACCCATTGTCCGAATCCATAAGGAGAGCACATGGGAAGGAGATAGGCAACGACAGGGTGACCGAATCCGAGGAGATCCCAGGAAAGGGAATCCGTGCGGTCATCGACGGGCTCACCCATCATGTGGGGAACCACAGGCTGATGTCCGAGATAGGCCTGGAGCCATGTACCGAGGAGGTGACGGGGACCAACGTCCATGTGGCCAGGGATGGAGTGTACATGGGACACATAGTGGTCGCCGACGTGGTGAAGGGTGATTCCAGGGATGCCGTATCCAGACTGAGGGAGTGCGGTATCACCAGGACGGTCATGCTCTCCGGGGACTCCAGGAGAATAGCCGAGACCGTTGGGAACGACATAGGGCTGGATGAGATCCACAGTGAGCTTCTGCCTGCGGACAAGACCTCGATACTCAGGAAGATAATAGAGTCCGGCAAAGGGAAGACGGTCTATGTCGGAGATGGGATCAACGATGCGCCATCCCTCGCGATGTCCGACATAGGGATCGCCATGGGTGCCCTCGGGTCCGATGCCGCCATCGAGGCCGCGGACCTGGTGATAATGGATGATGCACCCTCCAAGATCCCCATGGCGATAGAACTGGCAAGGAGGACCAACCGCATAGTGAGGGAGAACATCGTCTTCGCCCTCGGAGTGAAGTTCGCGATACTTGTGCTGGCCGTGTTGGGTGTGGCCGACATGTGGGTCGCCGTCTTCGGCGATGTGGGGGTCTCGGCGATAGCCATACTCAACTCCATGAGATGCCTGAACGTGACCCGTTTCGAGGCTGATACCGCATCCTCAACGGCATGTGCCGAGGAATGAGCCGACAAACCTTATAAACCTCTTACCGGAGTCCCGGGGAAACGGCTCAGGGCCCTGAGCTTCCACCTATGACGGCTGTGTGTTCCTCACAGACCGGGGGCCCTGGCCGACCCTCCGATGGTTGATTCTTT
>JBJEIK010000019.1:0-3462 GCA_051876975.1 Candidatus Methanomethylophilaceae archaeon | reverse complement strand
ATGAGGATGGCCACCATCACCGGGACCACGTACGTCATGTAGGTACGGAGACGGGCGGGGAACACCAGCCCCTCACCGGAGTTGACCTCGGACATGAAGCGGTCCCACCCCCATCCGCGCCTGGACACGCAGAACAGGACCATCATCACCGAACCGATCGGAAGCATTAACTGGCTGAATATCAGGTCGGACAGGTCGAGGACGGTGGACCCGGCACCCAGAGGCTCGAATCCGGACAGGACGTTGAATCCCAGGGCACATGGCAGACACAGGAGGCACATGACCACGATGTTGAACATACAGGCCCTACGCCTGCTCCATCCGGTGACCTCCATCGAGTTGGACACGATGCACTCGTACACCGCGAAGACCGTGGACAACGCAGCGAACGACATGAAGATGAAGAACAGGAACCCGAGGATGTTTCCGCTGGGAAGGTTGTTGAAGATGTTGGGCAGGGTCTCGAAGATGAGGCTGGGTCCTACCCCCACCGGAACATCGAAGGAGAAGCATGCGGGGAAGATTATCAGGCCTGCCATGAAGGCCACGGCAAGGTCCAGGGCCGCTATACGGACGGACTCCCCGAACAGACGATGCTCCTTCCCGATGTAACTTCCGAAAACGGCCATAGAACCGATACCGATGCTGAGTGTGAAGAACGCCTGACTCATTGCGGCCACCACGACCTTCAGGATCCCCTGGTCCATCATCCTGTCGATGTCCGGGACGAGATAGAACCTCAGACCCTCGGCGGCACCCGGCATGGTGAAGGAGTATGCGACCAGGAACACCATTATCACCAGGAGGGCAAGCATCATCCACTTGGTGACCCTCTCCAAACCTCCCCTCAATCCGAGGGAACATACCGTGAAACCGATGATCACGACGATGACCATGAAACCGACCGTGACCACCGGATCGCCGGACATGGAGGCGAAGAACCCGGAGACGCCCGAGGCATCCAGACCATCGAACCCTCCCGTTGCCGACGAGACGGCATATCTCAGGATCCATCCCGTGATCACGGTATAGAAGCTCATCAGAAGGTAGACCCCGGCCATCGACAGATATCCGTGGAGATGCCACCTGGTGCCCTCCGGCTCCAGTTCGCGGCACATGTTGACGGGACTGCGCTGACTCGCCCTTCCGATGGACAGCTCCATCGAGAGCAGGGGGACACCCAGCACGACCAGGAAGACCAGGTAGATCAGGACGAACGCCCCTCCGCCGTACTGACCGACCATGTACGGGAACTTCCAGATGTTTCCGAGGCCTATGGCGCATCCGGCGGCGATGAGGATGAAACCCAGCCTGCTACCCAGCCTCTCCCTCTCCATGATGTCCGCCTCAAAGTCGATGTAAAAAGATGCCCCCGAGGGGGCTGCGGGGGTTGCCCGCGATTTGATGAAAGTGTCGCACAGGGCGACCTTGACGTTCACTCCCACTCGATGGTCGCCGGAGGCTTGTTGGTGATGTCGAACACGACACGGTTCACAGAGTCCTTCATGGAGTTCGTGATGCGTGTGGACATCCTGTCCAGAACCTCGAGGGGGATCTTGGCGTATGTGGCTGTCATCCCGTCCACGGATGCGACGGCACGGATTGCGATGGTCCTTCCGTAGGCCCTCCTGTCACCCTGCACCCCGACGGATTTGGACGGCAGGAGCACGGCGAAGTACTGCCAGGGCATCTCCATCTCACCTGCACCGGCTGCCTTCCGGATCTCATCCTCAACGATGAAGCATGCCTCACGGACGATGGCGATGTTCTCGGGTGTGACCTCTCCGAGGCACCTGACGGCGAGTGCGGGTCCGGGGAAGGGCTGTCTCTCGGAGGCTTTGACCCCCAGAGTCCTGGCGACATCACGGACCTCGTCCTTGTACAGGTCCCTGAGGGGCTCGACGAGGGTCATGCCCATGTCCTTGGGGAGTCCTCCCACGTTGTGGTGGGACTTGATGGTGTCACGGACACCGTCACCGCTCTCGATCCAGTCCGGGGCGATGGTTCCCTGGACGAGGAACTCGGCACCGAAGTCCTTGGCTGTCCTCTCGAACACACGGATGAACTTCTCCCCGATGATCTTCCTCTTCTGCTCGGGATCGGTCACGCCCTTCAGGGCCTCGAAGAACTCGGCCCCTGCGTCGGCGATCTTGTAGTTGATGCCCATGTCCCTGAGCATCTCCTCGACCTCCTCGGTCTCCCCTTTCCTCATGAGGCCGTTGTCGACATAGACTGCCAGGAGCCTGTCGCCGATGGCCTTGCTCGTGAGCGTGGCGGCGACCATGCTGTCGACGCCTCCGGAACAGGCGATGATAGCCTTACCGGTGATCTTGGACCTGATGTCCTCGATCGTCTCGTTGATGAAATCCTCAACACCCAACATCCGAAATCACCTTCTCGGAGTCTGCAACTACCTTCTCGGCCTGCTCCCTCCTGTAATCGAGCAGCTTGGACCTGAGATTCTCGTCATTGATAGCAATGATCTCCACTGCGAGCACCGCCGCATTGTCACCGCGGTCCATACCCACGGCTGCCACGGGAATGCCCGGGGGCATCTGGACCACAGAGAGTAACGCATCGAGGTTTATCGCGCCGCTTACGGGCACACCCACGACGGGTTTCACTGTGAATGATGCGACCACTCCGGGAAGGGCTGCGGACAGTCCTGCGATGGCGATGAACACATCCGCATCGCTTTTGCTGACCAGTTCCTCCACCCTGTGGGGGGTTCTGTGCGCCGAGGCCACGGCGATCTCGAAGTCTACATCGAATTTCTTCAGTATCGCAATGGCCTTCTCCGCGACAGGGAGGTCGCTCTTGCTTCCCATGATAATGGAGACCTTTGACATTGTCGCCAAACACTGAATCTTTAGAGATAAACATTGCGTGCGGAACGGCACTGGCTCAGAGACGGGTGACAGAAGGATAATGGGGTTTTGGAAGATGTTTATCGGATTCCCGGATCAGCATTTGAGAACGACGACCAGGAAGATTCCGACTGCGACGAGTGCACCGATCAGGACACCGATGAGGTTGACGATCGCGTTGTACACAACATCCCACGCAGCTACCTCGTAGAAGGGGGAGATGTCGCTGAATCCGACAAGGTATGCCCAGACGACTCCGACGATGAGTCCGACGATGGCCATGGCAACACCGCAGGCCCTGCTCTTTCCGGAGCCGAATCCTGCTGCGAACGCACCTGCTACAAGCATAATGAGTGCGAATGCGAAGACCACCAAGGTCAGAAAGGACATAGAAATGATTTCCATTTTTTGCCTCCATTTTTCCCCGCAAAAGCGGGTCGCTGACAGTGTGAATCTTTTACCCGTTATTAAGGTATTGGGCCTGGGGGAACACAGAACCGAATCGTCTGGATGGGGCCCAGAGAGGAGTCATTTGCCGAAAAAATGGATGGCAGATAGGTCCAATAAATCCATCGACAATAACAACCTTTATATC
>JBJEIK010000018.1:0-3528 GCA_051876975.1 Candidatus Methanomethylophilaceae archaeon | reverse complement strand
AGTCGTGAAGATCTGTTCCAACAACTGATGAGAAGATCCGGGTGAACCCCGGAAAACAGTTTACCAATCCCGGGAAGATTCTCCCGGGATCGGACCTCACATCACGATTCCGCCATCCACATTGACGATCGTTCCCGTGGTGAAAGATGACTCGTCGGATGCCAGGTACACGTAGGCTCCGGCGAGCTCATCGGGCTCCGCCATGCGTCCGAGAGGTGTCATCATGGCCAGGAACTGCCTCATCCTCTCGTCGGTGAACTCCTTGGCCATATCTGTGGCAACGGCACCGGGAGCGACGGCGTTGACACGGATGCCATACTGTCCGAGCTCCTTGGCACAGGACTTGGTGAGACCGTTGACACCGAACTTGGATGATGAGTATGCGGTCTGCATCTTCCCACCGTAGGTTCCGACCATGGAGCTGGTGTTCACGATGCTTCCTCCGCCGTTCTCCTTCATGACACGGGCGACCTCCCTGGTGATCTTGAACGGACCGACCAGGTTGATGTCGATGACAGAAGTGAAATCCTCATCGGTCATGTCCAGCATGCTCTTGGTGGATGTCACACCGGCGTTGTTGATCAGAGCGTCTATGCGTCCCCACCTGGACACCACCTTGTCGACCATGTCCCTGATCTGTGCCGTGTCGTTGACGTCGAATCCGAATCCGACGATATCCGCATCGGGGAACTCCGCCTTCAGCTTGTCGACGGCCTTGTCGGCGGACTCCTGTCTGCTTCCGCATACGGCCACTTTGGACCCTTCCCTGAGGAACGCCCTTGCGATCGCGAAACCGATACCGCGGGATGCACCCGTGATGATGGAAACCTTTCCTTCCAACCTCATGATATCATCTTCCCGGGATTGAATCATCCCGGTATGAGATGAGAAACGGCGTTAATAAGATAAGAAACCACGCATCTCGACATCATATGTCCCGTTGGGACCACATGCGGGCACAGCGGATGGCGTGTTCCCATCCCCTGATCTTCGCCTTGCGCTCGTCCTCGGGCATTGATGGGAGGAACACCCTGTCGGTGGAGGCACGGATCTCGGTCCTGTCCCTCCAGAAACCCACGGTCAGACCCGCCAGGTATGCGACTCCGAGGGCCGTGGATTCGATGCAGTCCGGACGCTCCACACGGAGTCCGGTGATATCCGCAAGGAACTGACAGAGGAAATCGTTGGCACTGGCCCCTCCGTCCACCTTCACCGAACGGATGTCGATCCCCGTGTCGTCCTCCATCGCCCTGATGACATCGTTGGCCTGGAATGCTATCGACTCCAATGCCGCCCTCGCGATGTGACAGCGGTTGGTGGCACGCGTCAATCCCATGATGATCCCCCTGGCGTTCTGATCCCAATGGGGAGCACCGAGACCCACGAAGGCCGGGACGAAGTAACAGCCTCCCGTGTCCTCCACCCTCAGGGCCATGCTCTCGGTCTCGGCCGACTCCTCTATGATCCCGAGCTCGTCCCTGAGCCATTGGACGACGGCCCCTGCGATGTATATGGAACCCTCCATGGCGTAGTCAGTACCCTCGGGAGAGGACCATGCGACCGTTGTAAGGAGACCTTTGGATGACATCCTCGGACGATCGCCTATGTTCATCAGCATGAAACCGCCGGTGCCGAAGGTGATCTTCACATCACCCCTGCCGTAGCATCCCTGACCGAACAACGCGGCCTGCTGGTCCCCCGCGACACCGGAGATCGGAGGCGATATCCCGAAGAGCGATGGGTCCACATGTCCGAATACGTGACCGCTGGGATGGAGCTCCGGGAACATCGTGCGGGGTATGCGTATGGCGTCGACTATCTCGTCATCCCATTGCAGGGTGTGGATGTTGAACAGCATCGTGCGGGATGCGTTGGTGTGATCGGTGGCATGGACGGCCCCGCAGGTGAGGTTCCAGATCAACCAGGTGTCGACCGTACCGAACACGAGGTCACCGGAATCAGCGGCATCGGATGCGCCGGGAACGTTGTCCAGGATCCACCTCACCTTCGTACCCGAGAAGTAGGCATCGATCTGCAGACCTGTCCTCTCCAGTATGCCCTCCGAATATCCGTTCTCCCTCATGCGGTCGCACATGTCCGAGGTCCTGCGATCCTGCCAGACCAGAGCGTTGTGAACGGGTTTCCCGGTGTCACGGTCCCACACCACCACGGTCTCGCGTTGGTTGGTGATCCCGAACGCCATACACTCCCCGGGATCGATGCCGGGCCTCGACAGGCAATCCGATATGGTCCTCCTGCAGAGCTCCCAGATCTCAACGGCATCATGCTCGACCATACCCTGACCGGGATAATGCTGGGAGAGAGGCTCCTGGGATACGGCCAACACCGCACCCTCCCTGGAGAACAGCATGGTGCGGACGCTCGTGGTCCCCGCATCGATGGAGAGGACGTAGCGGACCAAAGGACATCACTGCCTGTAGATGTCGTCGAGGGAGATCAGACGGATGTTCCTGTCCTTCTCGGCCATGGACTTCAGTTCCGGGGAGAATCCCGCACCGGAGAACATCATGTAGATCCTGTTGGAACCGGCGATGGATCTGCTGCGGGCGAGGAGGGCATCGTAATCCTCCTTCCCGAGCCTGTCCCCGTAGAGCCTGCACATGGACACCGCGGTGCGGTTCACATCGTTCTCGACCACGGCCGCGACGAAGTCGACGACCTCATCCTTGGTATCGTCCCTCCTGCGGAGCTTGCCGACGAAGGAGTACTTGTAGTTCAGGGTGATGTAATCCATGCAGACCGTCTTGAACGACCTCTCCAGATACCTGTCGATGTCCTTCCTGGCCCTCTCGTAGGCGACCTCCGGTGAATCGAACTCTATCTGGTGGGTGTACTGGTTCACGATCTCATAGAAGAACCTGAGGATGTTGCTGTGGATGCTGTAAACGGACCTCTTGGACGGTCCGGATGAGACCTCCTTCATGATCATCCCCTTATGCTCCAGATCCTCCACGGCCCTGGTACAGACCGCCACACTGAGCTCCGACTTGGAGACTATGTCCTTGAGGCTCTCCGCCCCAGCGGCCATCGCGGCCAGGACCTTGGAGCATGCCGTGCGAAGAGTGGTCTCCGAGTTCACCATGCTCTCCACCTCCAACGAGAATACGGACATGTGGTCGAAGAACTGCCTGCGGATGACCTCGAACGGGTCCCCGTTGAACATGCTGTGGTATGCGGGGGTCCCCCCGATGGTGCTGTAGGCGACAAGCTGCTGAATCGGGGAATACGTGGGGTGGAATCCCATGCAGTCCCTGTATGTCATCGCTTTCACATCCAGGGTGTAGTAGAACCTCCCGAACAGGGAATTGTCCGTGTCGCAGACGATCAGCATGATCTTCGTGGAATTGATGTCACGGTTCATGAAGGCCCTGAGATACGACGTGAACTGCGGGAAGTTCTCCACCAGGTCTGAGTAGCGGTCGATGACCACTACCACCGGCTTCTTGGCACAGACCTTCTTGATCATGGGGAACAGGTCCTCGATGTCGTCTATGATGATTCCCTTCC
>JBJEIK010000017.1:0-3558 GCA_051876975.1 Candidatus Methanomethylophilaceae archaeon | reverse complement strand
AGTTAATCACCTCTTCATGAATGATGTTCAGTTGCAATAACCTTTGTATTCTGTTCCGGTTGGTTGGTCATTTTATGAAATATACCTTTTTTGCACGTTATTCTGATAGGATATTGCTCGATTCTGCTGGCCAAATCTTCGTGATCAGCGCATTGAAGATCGCGAACCAGGCGGCCTCCATGACGAGGGACACGATACAGGGCAGAACGGCACTTGGATATACCGTGGCCAGCAGGGCCATGGTCATCGAAGTCGCCATACCGCTGTTCTTCCAGAATGCCATCGACACATGTGTTATCGCAGATCCGCGATCCGTACCAATCTTCTTTAGGACAACGGTGAGGATCGTGCTGAACGCGAATATACGGAAGAGACACGCGATGACGATCCATACTACCACCATTGGCTCAGTAAAGATATAATCTCTTCTGGAACCAAGGCCGATGAAGATCATGAGCATCATCATGATGTTGATTCCGATGACCTTCGGAACCCTCGGGAGATGGAGTCTCTTGATGGGTATCGTGAGGATGAACGGGATCAGGATGAACATGAGGATGTATCTGAGTACCTCAAGGGGACTGACAGCATTTCCTATGAGCAGATGGGTGATCAGAGGCGTCAGACCGAGGGCGACTATGTATATGACGGTCAGCGAAAGCACCGCCAGCTTGGTGTCTCCCTTCATGAGCAGTGCTGCCGAAACCACCGAGACCCCGCAGGGTACCGATGACAGCATGATCCACCCATACCATAGTGCAGTATCGTCTATGAAGAACAGTCCCGTGATCAGGGTAAGTCCCGTGTTCACGACGAAACAGAAGAACACATTAAACAGGATGCCCTTGGCATCATCTTTGAAATCCTCTTTCCTGAACGCAAGTCCGTCCAGAGATAATGTCATCTGGATGATCAGCACCAGCATGAGTATGGTGGCGGCACTGGGGTGTTCGAACCCGATGGTGATACCGAGGATGATGCCTATCAGCACCCACACCTTCACATCTGTGATTATGTTCAGGAGCGTCATTATCGGTTCGTAGAAAAGTGCTGTATATACATATGTTCATCGTACAATCTTTTTCTTATATTCCGTGTCCAGTCTTTTCTCTGCCAATACGTGCAAAGTTCGGTTGGAATAAGAATGGAAGACGATGGGGTGCATCGTTAATGACTTCCGATGCCGGCGCACCATATGGATCAGAGACTCATCTGAAGAACCTGGCCGCATCCCCAGCCGGGTCATCCGTGGGTTTCGCCTCCAGTTGCCTGGCGTACCTCGATGCCCTGCTGTCCAGGATCACGGCCATCCCGCGGTCGGTCTCCGTCCTGATCAGACGTCCGATGGCCTGCTTCATCTTCCTCATCGCGGGGACCTCGCTTGTGTACAGCCATCCCTTGCCCTGGCCGTAGCGCTGGTCGAACATGGCCGACATCGCCTTCTGTTCGGACGTCGGTGGCGGGAAGGGTATCCCCACGATGATCGCGAAGCACAGTTCGTCACCCGGGAAGTCTATACCCTCGGCGACCGATCCGCCCATTACGGAGAAGAACACCCCGTTCCTTCCGTTGCGGAAGCGTGTGAGGTTCTCCATGGTCCTCCTGAGGTTCCTGGACTCCTCCCAGTACAGGTCCTTGTCTATGTGCCTCTCCAGGTATGGGCGCATCATGCGCATGTTCGCATAGGATGTGAAGAAGACCAGGGTGTTCTTGTCCACGGAGTTGCAGAGGTTGACGATGTGCCTCTCGATCCTGTTCTGCATCGTGGGATCCGCCTTCATCTCCTTCTGCTGTGTCGTCACATCCTTCACGTAGATGACCGACTTGTTCTCCAGCGGGAAGGGTGAGGGATAGACCCTGAAACGGGGATTCCCCGACAATCCGAGGACACGTGCATACTGGTCCAGGGGCTGGAGTGTACCGGACATGTGGACAGCACCGTGGAGGCTGTTCAGGAAGCTGGTGATCTCGTATGGATCGATGCATGCGGCGCTCAGGTACTCCCCGTCCATGTCCACCTTCAGGGCCCTGACGAACCTCTGGTTGCCGGATGAGCACCAGTCCTTCATCGCTACCCCCAGAGACTGTATCTCGGATACCCTGTTCTCACCCTTCTCCATGAGGATGTCCGTACGGGCTTCGCCCAGGTCGATCACCCTGTCGATAGCGGATTCCAGGTCGCGACGGGTGAATCTGAACTTCTCCATCATCCTCTCCTCGATGAAGTCGTCCTCCAGGATGACCTCCTTCTCGTTGAGTCCGAGCTTCTCCGTCGCGACGGCACGCATGCAGTTCTTGAAGTACGAAAGGAAGGTCTTAAGCGGTACCCCGTCGAACACCTCGGGGTCCCTCATGGTGGAGCATTCGTCTATGGCGTTGTCCACCATCTTCGCGTTGATTATGAAGCTCTCCTGGTCCCTTGCGGCATCTATGAGGTTGTGTGCCTCATCGACGATCATGAGGAGTCTTCCTGTATCGTCGCCAAGGTCCATGTTGGCCATGAGGTTGGACCTGATGTCGTTGGACAGGATGTGGACGTAAGGTGCGGCTACAACATCCACCCTCTTCATCAACGCCTTCTTGCATTCATAGGGGCAGATCCCCAGTTTCTCGCAGTGACGGTCGAGGTCATCGGATGTGGGGAAGGCCGAACGGCAGTAGGATTCGACCTCATCGATCCCGGTCTTCACCCTGTCATAGAATCTGCATCCTCCGGCCTGGCCCTTGATGCTCCTCTGGCGCTTCTCCTCGCACATCATGGACAGCACCCTGGGCGGTAGGCTCTCGTACCCTTCCGTACCCCTGAAGAGCGGGCAGGATTTGTTGCGTCCTGTCAGAGCGATCCCGGACACGGGTTTGATTGACGATATGGCCCGGAGCTCCCTCATCACCTGGTCGCTCTGGGAAATGGTGCGTGTGAGGTAGATTATCTTCTTGCCCTGAGACTGTGCGTGCTCGAGGGATGCGGCCAGGGATGTGATCGTCTTCCCCGTACCCGTTCCGGACTCTATGATTATGTGGCGTCCCTCGTCCAGTGCGATCCTGATGTCTGATATTATGTCGAGCTGGCATCCTCTCGGAGGGTACGGGAGATAGGGAGCGTCCTTGTTGGGTTGGGATACCACCGTGGGCTCGCTCTTCCTCCTCGGTGCCGTGTCCGTGAGGCAGGACTGTGTGCTGACAGGGCATCCGTCCATGGAGCGACCGCAGACCCTGCAGCGTTGTGTTCCCGGAGGCATGAGGCTCTTGCATTTGTCACAGAACAGTCCTTGCATGCCGGTACCCATGGACAGGTCCGATATAAAGGGTGGTGAGTGCGTGCACTGTTGACTCCTCATCTGACATGTTTCCATTCCGCTATATTATAGTATTCAGCCATATTTGTTGTCATATCAGGTGATATTTGTAAGAATCCATGAATTAACGATGTGGCCAAGTGTACCAGCGGCTACGATTGATGATATGGTGGTCTGTAGATGGAAGATGTCAGATAAAATGCATAATATTATTTTATTCAGTACAATTTGTACTGATGATGATAAAATATTACAAGTGAAT
>JBJEIK010000016.1:0-3590 GCA_051876975.1 Candidatus Methanomethylophilaceae archaeon | reverse complement strand
GACCTGGGCCTCGTGACACCCGCGAAGAACCAGGGCAATTACGGTACATGCTGGTCCTTCTCCACCATCGCATCGATAGAGACCAGTCTGATCCGCAACGGATACGCCGACACCTCCGTCGACCTCTCCGAGGCCTGGCTATACAACACACTCAACACATTCCGGCATGACGACCCGAACATCTCCAGGGATGTCGTCGCCATCAACGAGCTTCTCGATTACGGATGCACCGAGCAGGTGGCACTACTCGCCGTGACCACCGGCATGGGTCTGGTGAACGAATCCATCGTCCCCTATTCCACCATGGATACGATGCAGTTCCCCGACCATCTTGCCACTCAGTATGTGGTGACGGGGTCCAAGACCGTATCCAGCGGTGACATAAACGGGATAAAGGCACTGCTGAATCAGGGATATGCACTGACTGTGAACTACTTCGTCGATGGAGCCCACTACAACGTGTTCATCGATAATGACGGAAACCTCGGATATTGTTTCTCCATCTCGGACGAGACGGTGAATCCAAACCATCTTGTCACAGTCATCGGATATGACGATAGTTTCCCCGCATCCAGATTCGCGGACACCCCTCAGGCCGACGGTGCATGGCTCCTGAAGAACTCCTGGGGTACCGAACCGCCGTACGTCGACGGGACCGGATGCTTCTGGATCTCCTACTGGTCAGCCGGACTGTCCCCAATGACGGCATTCGATGCCGCTCCAATAGGCGTGGTGGAGGATAACATATACCAGTACGATGGGGGAATATCCCTCGGTCAGAATGTGGCCCTGGGCAACTACGGGGCGATGGCCAATGTGTTCACCGTATCCGGTGATGAGGTCCTCGAGTCAGCATCCTTCTACATCCCGGAGAACGCCGGTGTGGATTACGCCGTGTCGGTGTACGTCGATCTGAAGGATCCCTCCGATCCGAGGAGCGGGGATCCCATCTCATCCGTGCGCGGGGTCTCCCAGTTCGCAGGGATGACCAAGGTGCAGTTCGACTCCGACATTATCCTGACAGAGGGTACGAAGTTCTCCGTCCTCGTGGAGCTGTACGACTCCGGAAGGTATGTATCGTTGGCGTTGGACACCTCTGTGGACGTGTATGACGGATACGACTTCTCTCGTGTCTGGGCGGAATCCCGCACCACATCGCATCCGGGCGAGAGCTTCATCAGTCCCGATGGTAAGAAGTGGATGGACATCAGCTCTTACGGATTCACCAACGTGAGGGTCAAGGCCTACACATCGGACCTCTCCTGAAAACTTCAACACCCCCGGTGGATCCCGGGGGTCATTCCATCCGACAGGGGTGGTTACACCATTTGTATCGTACATCCTCACCGATATGACCGACGATTTCACCAAAGGAAACAGTGTGTCATAGGGATGTTCCTCACATTCATTACATTGAAGTGGGTCTGGATCCATGGTGTCATCATGAGGTATGTATGCTCGTTGATCGCCGTGTCCGACATGGAAGTGAGCAAGAGGTTCTACGGAGAGGTACTGGGGCTCGGAGTGGTATCCGACTATGGTGCCAATGTGACCTTGGAAGGTGGGATAGCACTTCAGACGATCGATTCCTGGAAGACCATGATCGGTTCAGATAGCATCGTTCTCTCGACGGATTCCGGCGAGATGTACTTCGAGGAGGATGACATGGACTCATTCTGTGAGCGTCTCAGTGGTTTGGACATAGTCTATGTGCATAAGCTGACGGAGCAGCCCTGGGGGCAGAGGGCAGTCCGCTTCCGCGATCCAGATGGACACATCATAGAGGTCGGCGAGAGGCTAGAAGCTGTTGTCAAGCGTTTCATCGATGATGGGATGACTCCTGAGGATGTGGCTGGAAGGATGGACATCCCGATCGGAGATGTCCTCGCGTTTCTCGGAGGATGATCGGGATCGTCTCAACACAGGGATTCACCCGTATCTAGGGACTCCATCATTGCAGAATATGGTCTTGGTGATGATGAAGGGCCTCTTGGAGTGGAACGATATCCCATAGAGGATGGTCCGTCCATCCATCACGTTGAAGTAATTCCTCTCGAAGATCTGGTCCATTGCGAGTTCTGCGTCTTTGAAGACATCCTCTTCGTCCCTGCTCTTCTTCAGTTCGATGATGATGTTGACATCCGATCCCCTCTTCTTCCTGAAGATGATGTCCGCGAAACCGTCACCCGTCTCCAGGCTGTCCCCGTATATCTCGTATTCTCCGCAGAAGGCCATGAGCATCCCTATGAGCAGGCCCTGATAGACGTGCTCGTTGTCCAAGATCCTTGCAGAGATGACATCCATGAGGAGTTTGTGTATGACTGCGGTCATCTCATCCACGTTGCCTGATTTGATCGCTCTTGCCAGTTTCCTGATGTTCGTCCTGATCGAAGATCCGTTGTTCCCGAAATCGATTGAGTCCATGAAGATGTTGAATACTTCTCTGTTGGGGATGGATAGGGAATATGAATCTTCTTCTTCGACCGAATTCAGGTATCCGGTCATGGTCATAACAGAGTAGATGGCAACGTCATCCTTTTCAACCTCCGAGTATGTCACATGCTCATTGAGGTCGCTGGTGATATGCTCCCCTGATCCTAGGAGTCTGATATTCTCCATAACTTCCTCATCGGCATTCTGGATCAGTGTTTTGACGATTTCATTATTGCTGGTACTTGCCCAATAGGGTTTTGCTTCGAAATTATTGCGGACAAAGTAGATGACGCTCCATGGGTTGTATACATCCGATGCTCCGAACCTGTATCCATCATACCATTCCCTACAGAGGTCAAACTTTTCCGGATGGCCGTAGTATTCCAGAAGCGATTTCACTTCCGATTCGGTGAAACCGTAGCATTCGTCGAAGGATTTGGAATGGATGTTGTTTACATACAGGTTGTTCAGTCCTGAGAAGATGCTCTCTTTCGCCACCTGCATCACTCCGGTGACGACTCCGAATCTAAGATTCCCGTTACCCTTCAATGAATACGACATCAATTCCCTGAGGAATTCGATTATCTCCTTCTGTACGGAGTCGTTGAACGTGTTGTTCATAGGTTCGTCATACTCATCTATCAGTATGATCGCCTTTTCGTTGTGATAGGAACTGATGATGTCACAGATGTCTTTAAGCGAGTATTCGAGATCAACCTTGTCTCTGGTTCCAGCGGATAGTTTCCTGAACTGCTCTAATAGTATCTCATCTACTTCTGAATCGAGGATGTAGCGGAAATCGCGGCAGACGTTCTTTATCTGCCTTGAGAATTTATCAAGGAACGTATCCATATCCCTGCAGTTTAGATTTTTCAGAGATAGGTTGATGACAGGATATCTGTTCATCTCATGTGTTGAGTTCTCATCTGAAGATACAGACAACCCTTCGAACCATCTGTTCCCTTTGTATTTCACGTTAAAGAAAGCATTGATCATGCTCATGTTCAGTGATTTTCCGAATCTGCGGGGCCGGGTGAAGAGGAAAACTTCTGTTCCTTTCTGTTTGACGATTTCTGTGATTAGAGATGTTTTATCCACATAGTAGACGTCCCTTTCCCTTAGATCTATGAAATCGTCCTTTCCAATCGGCAGGGCCT
>JBJEIK010000015.1:0-3597 GCA_051876975.1 Candidatus Methanomethylophilaceae archaeon | reverse complement strand
ATCATTTACAATCATGAACGGAAGGAAGGTTTCCATCGACAGGGAGAAATGCGACGGATGCGGATTCTGCGTCAACGCATGCCATGAGGGTGCGATCGCATTGGTGGAAGGCAAGGCCGCATTGGTCAGGGCCGACATGTGCGACGGTCTGGGGGACTGTCTGCCCGCCTGCCCGAGGAACGCCATATCCTTCACCGATGGCGATGTGGTCACGATGCCGGGACCCATGGCGGAGCCCACCGTACAATGGCCGATACAGATCGGTCTTGTATCACCGAGGTCACCGTTCTTCAAGGGCACACTGGTGATAGCGGCGGACTGCACCGCGTTCAAGGTCGATGACTTCAGGAAGAGGTTCATCGGCGAGAAGGCTGTGATCATCGGATGTCCGAAGCTCGATGACCGTGCACGCTTCGACAAGATACGGGCGATATTGGAGAACAACCCCATCGATGCGGTCGAGGTCATCAGGATGGAGGTACCATGCTGCAGCGCTCTGGTCAGGATGGTGAAGACCATGGCATCCGAATGTGAAAGAGAAGTGGAAGTGAGAGAAACCGTCATCGGAAGGGATGGCAAGGTCCACACCGGAATGCTACAGGAAAGACCTCTTGGGATGGTAACACTTTAAGGAAAATGTCGAAAAACGGGTGTTTCTACCTTAAGGAAACTGTAGAAATCACCCGTCTCCAATTTAAGGAAAATGTAACCATATTTAAAGAGTATATAAATGAAAAGGTTTGAGATCAATCCACGGGGAATAACTACAGGATTGCCACCTCACTCCTTCCCCTCGAACTCTCCCTCCAGGTCCATGTAGAGCTGCTCCAGCTTCCTCATGGTCTCCTCATCAGGTTCCCACATGCCCCTTCCGATAGCCTCGAGCAACCACGATGCGGTCTCGTACATCGCATAGGGATTGGCATCCCTCAGCCATTCTGAGTTCTCCTCATCGAAGAGGAACCTCTCGGCCATGGATTGGTACATCCACGGGTCGATGATGTCCGATGTCGCATCCCATGCGAAAACGTACTCCGCAAGGTTGGAGATCTCCTCTGCACCCTTGAAACCGTGCTGCTTCAGACCCTCCACCCACTTGGGGTTGAGGACCTTGCTGCGGAAGATGTACCTCCCCTCCTCGTCCGCGGTCCTCAATCTGAGATTGGACGTGTCCGCGGAACATCCGATGACGGACATGGGCATCCTTCCGGAGACGGCCTTGACGGCGGCGTTGAATCCCCCGAGATCGTTGTAGACATCATCGTTGTCCAGCATGTCATACTCCCTGGAGGCGCTGTTCTTGACGGTTACCTCCATCAGCTCAAGCCTACGCCTGAAGGCCTCCGGGGAGCGGACCCCCTTCCTCCCTCCGCCGTACGCGAACTCACCATAGCTGCGGTAGATGTCACCTATATCGGAGACATCCTTCCATTCCGATGTCCTGATCAGGATGTTGGTCCCCGAACCGTACGTACCGGGTGCATCTCCGAATATGCGCATCATGGCCTCGTCCCTCGCCTTATCCTCGGGGATGCCGTCGGCTATCGCTTTCACAATATCCTGTCTGATGTTCGCCCTGAGGATGTTGTCCTCGTCGGATTCATCCAATTCGGCGATCATCCTGACTCCGCGGTCGATCATCTCCACCAGATTGGGGAAGGTGTCCCTGAACAGTCCGCTGATCCTCAGTGTGACGTCGATCCTAGGTCTGCCGAGTTCCGACACCGGGATCACCTCCAGGTCCTTCACCCTCCCGGCGTAACCGGTCCAGACGGGACGGAGTCCCATCAGCCACAGGATGTAGGCGACGTCGTCCCCTCCGGTCTTCATGGTGTCCGTGGCCCAAACCACGATCCCGACGGTGCGGGGATAGGAGCCGTGCTCCTGGAGATAGCGTTCCAGCATCTGGTCGGCCATCTGCTTCCCCACCTCCCAACTGGAATGCCACGGGATGGAATCCGGGTCCAGAGAATAGAAGTTCCTGCCGGTCGGCAGAAGCTGTGCCCTTCCGCGGGTGGGGCATCCGGAGGGTCCCGGTTCCACATACCTCCCCTGGAGGGCCTCCATTATGCTGTCGATCTCCCTCCCCATCTTCAGGATGGACGGGTGGAGGGTGTCGCAGATGAACGCGACGGACTCCATGATGTCGCAGTTGTTCTCCGGATACAGGTCGCGGACGATGCCTATGCACCCGTCTCTGACGAAGGATGCGTCGTACATCATCTCGATCAGATGCTCCGTTTCCGTTTCGATCTCCTCCAGGACCTGACCCTTCAGTTTTCCGCTCATGGGATCGATGTCGGATGCGTTGTTCTGAAGGTCGTTGACGGAGTAACCCTTGGAAACTGCTATGGACCCGCGGAGCGAGGGGATATCACCGTTGTCGAGGCGTGTCAGGGAATACACCATCTCCTGCATCCTCTTGCCTTCGGGGATGTCTCCGAGGATGTGGAGGCCGTCCTTGATCAGGTTCTCCTTCACATCCACCACGTAGTCGTAGAGCTCGTCCACATGTTGGTCGAACTCATCATCGGAGCAGTCCGGGGACAGCTTCAGGTCGTTGTACAATTCGAGTCTGGCGACGGATTCCCTGAGCTTGATCCTTATCAGGGTGCGCTTGTCGTCCTGCAGCTGCGTCTCGGCGCTCATGTAGTTCTGGAGCACCCCCTCCAGCTCGTCTATCTCATCATATCCTCCGGAACGTGTCATGGATGGGATCATGTGATCGACGATGACGGCGGCTGCACGCCTCTTGGCCTGTATACCCTCACCCGGATTGCCGATTATGTAGGGGTAGATGTCCGGGATGGAGTCCATCACGTAATCCGGACAGCAGTCCGAAGACATCGCAACGCTCTTGCCCGGGAGCCACTCCAAGGTGCCGTGGGTACCGACGTGGATGACCGCATCCGCCAGGAAGTCGTATCTCAGCCATCTGTAGAACGCTAGATACTGGTGGGGCATCACGCAATATGGATCGTGGTAATCGGATTGGATGTTCCTGCCCCTGTCGGGCTGGAAACCGACGAGGATGTTACCGAACCTGATCCCGGGAACGGTGATATCCTTCCCCACGACGTAGAAATCGCCGGGAGGTTTCCCCCATCCGTCCTCGATCCTCGCCCTGGCGGCGTCGGAGAGTTCGGAATACCAGAAATCGTACTGCTCCGGAGGGATCAGGTCCTGCGCACGGGAACGGATGCTCTCGTCGGAGATCCACTCCGTGTCGTTGGTGAGACCGTCAAGGAGCATGTCCACCAGCTCCTTGGATGTCTCCGGGATGGAATCACCGACATCGTACCCGTCATCCCTCATCCTGTGCAGGACGTCGACGACGCTGGCGAAGGTGTCCAATCCGGATGCACCGCCTGCGTTCGCGGTCTTCGGGGGATACATGTACAGGAGGATGGCAACCCTCCTCTCCCCGTTCCCCTTCCTGGAGAGCTTGGCCCATTGGACAGCCATGTCGGCGACCCTGCGGGGACGGTCTTCGAGGGGTTCCGCCATGAGGGAACCGTCCTCGTCCCTCTCGGTGCTCCCGCAAGCGACCGATATTATCTGCCCGTCGAACTCGGGATGGGCGATGTCGTATGCGAT
>JBJEIK010000014.1:0-3613 GCA_051876975.1 Candidatus Methanomethylophilaceae archaeon | reverse complement strand
CTCGGCTATGATCTCGTCGTCGGTGGTCACCCTGCCCTCGTTGGCGTAGATGACGTCCAATCCCTTCTTCTCCAGGGACACGGGGCAGTAGAAGCAGCCCCAGCCGCATTTACCGGTCACGAGCAGGACCATCTTGGATCCGTTGATGCAGTGTTCGCATCCCACGGCCACGGGGCCGGTGCACAGCGAGCCGCATTCCATCTTCTTGAGCATGCGCCGTCCAACGGTGCGAGGGGTTAATAAGGTGAGGGTGGATTGGAGCGGCATGAGATCCGACAGCAGGCTCGTGCTCGCATTGGATGAGACGGATGGGGAGAAGGCCCTGGCCGTCGCGGAGTCCGTGGGGGACATCGTGGACGCCATCAAGATAAACTGGCCGCTGGTCCTCTCCGAGGGACCGCAGATGATCACGAGGTTGTCGGAGATGACCGAGGTCATATGCGACTTCAAGGTCGCGGACATCCCCAACACCGTCAGGCTGATCGTCGAGAACGCCGTTTCCCGCGGAGCATCCGCGGTCATCGTGCACGCGTTCACGGGAGACGATTCCCTGAGGGCCGCCGTGGAGGCATCCGGAGGTGCGGAGATCTATGCGGTCACCGAGATGAGCCATCCCGGGGCCAAGATGTTCACCGCGCAGCATGCGGAGGAGATGGCACGTCTGGGAGTGGAGTGCGGGGTCAGCGGTTTCATCGCACCGGCCACCCGTCCCGACAGGATAAGGGCCATACGCGACGTCGTCGGCGACAGAAAGATCCTGTCCCCCGGAGTCGGTGCCCAGGGCGGAAAGGCGTCCGATGCCATCGCCGCAGGTGCCACATACGCCATAGTCGGCCGTGCCATATACGGTTCCGAGGACCCTCGCGCGTCCGCTCTGTCCTTCGCAGAGGATATCCGCACCGTTCTCTGAGACCGGTCCGGAGGCCCGGGGGAGCCGTCCCCCTTCTCTCTTATATTATTAGTAAGCGAGAGCCATTAATGTTTTTATACAAGTCCGAGTATGGACGCGCATTCTATAGACGGAGACTTGTAGAATGCGTAAATTCGGAAAAGAGTCAGCCGCCCCCGACGATACAGGGGGCAGTCGCGACAACAGCGACAAAGGGTGGTTGAAGAACCACTGGTGTGCACTCTCCCTAGGCGTCATCGTCATAGTGGCATTCCTGCTAAGGACGGTGTTCGCGTTCGGTCTCTCCGCGGACGGCGACTTCGCGCTGTCGGGCGGATCGAGTGCTCAGTATCACCTGCATGTGATCGAAAGTATCCTCAACGGCAACTACTCCCTCACGGACGCTGCCGTTAACTACCCTGCCGGCGGACTCATGGTCTACCCGCCCCTGATGGACTTCCTGGCCGCAATCGTCGCCATGATCCTCTCTGCAACGGGCATGGAAGCCACCGCCGCAGCTTCAGCCGGTATCGGTGTGCTCAATCCCATCATCGGTGCCCTCACCTGCGTTCCCGTGTTCCTCATCGCAAAGGAGCTCTACGGAAAGAAGGCCGGAGTCATCGCAGCGCTCGTCTTTGCGTTCCTTGCCCTGCCCATCTCCACTTCCGTGTTCTCCAGTGGAACAGAGTACGCACTCGCGGCATTCCTCGTCGCATTCATGTCCCTGTTCCTCGTCAAGATGGTCAAGGCCATGGACGCAGAGAGTGAGTCCCGCAAACCCGTCTACATCAACGCAGTTCTGGCCGGAGTGTTCCTTGCCCTGGCCGCCCTCACCTGGAACGGATTCCGCATCCTGCTGGTCCTCCTCATCGTCGCGATGGTCGCCCAGCTCCTTGTGAACCGCTTCAAGGGAAGGGACGTCACAACCCCCCTCGTCGCATATTCCGTCGCGATGCTGGTCGGTGTCGTCGTCGCGGCACTCTACTATGTGCCTGCCGGTCTCTGGGACGCGGTCTTCTCCGGACCCCTCCTCATCACGGTCGTCGCCATCGTCTTCGGATTCCTGTTCAAGGCAGTGCAGTCCAAGCCCTGGGTTGTCACCATCCCTGCACTCGTCGTCGTCTTCATCGCCTTCCTGGCGGTCCTGTACTTCGCAGTGCCCGACCTGTTCACCGCCTTCGTCAGCGGCAACAGCGTCTACAGCAGCTCCATCATGGAATCCCTTGCCTCCGGCAATGTGTCCATGTCCAACGTCGCCGCCTACTACGGTTGGCTCACAATGTGGCTCCCCATCTGCCTGGCCATCTACGAGTTCTATGTCTTCCTCAGGAAGGACCGCTCCTGCACCAGGCTCTTCGCAGCCGTTTGGCTGTTCGTGCTCTTCCTGAGCGCCTGGACCACCTACGCCAACGCCGCCGTCATCGGCGCCGTCTTCGCCGTTGGATCCGGAGCAGCCATCGTCAAGGTCCTCGAGAAGGCCGACCTCGGAACATGGTACAAGAACATGAAGGCAGCAGGATTCCCCGGATTCCTCAGGAAGATGATCAAGCCCTTCCCCTTCGTGTCCGTCCTCGTGGTCGCACTCCTCGTGGTCGTCCCCAACTTCACCTTCGCAGTCGATGCCGGAATGCCCGCCAACGACGCAGACCATGCATTCAACGGAAACACCAACTTCGTCATCAAGACCGGTGACTCATACCCCATAGGGGACCTCTGGGACCAGTACTCCGAGCAGGAGAAGTCCGGAGCCCTCGTCAACTGGATCGATTACACCTATGATGCCGTATCCCAGGGCAAGTTCGACACCGTCACCGACCTCGTCGGAGGCGGATCCAGCGCAGCCGCCCAGATCTACCTGTCGGATGGAACCGCCGGTTCCGTCGCGGCCATGATCATGCGCCTCGTCCTGGACGGAGGAGAGGACTGTTCCTCGCTCCTGCCCGCAACCGTCAGGTCCTATATCGATGACCCCGAGAAGGCCGTCGCCGAGATCGAGGCCAACCCCTCCGTCTACGGAAAACTCAGGTCCGACAACACCGAGGAGAACGCGGTCTACCTTGCATCCATCCAGTACATGAAGGAGAACATGACCGAGGCTCAGATCGACACCCTCTACGACTCCGTCAAGGAGAAGACCGGAGACAGGATCTCCTACGTCCTCGCCGACGGATCCATGCTCCCCATCCAGTACGGTGACAGCAGCAGCTTCTCCACCGTCGCATACTTCGCAGGCTACTCCGTCGACAAGTACGGCGCGGCCTCCCAGTTCTACTCCATCAACACCTACTACGGATACTCCCAGTACACCGACGCCATCTACGACACCTTCCTCTGGAAGATGCTCATCGGACCCTCTGCGGCCGAGGCCGGATACACCAGCAGCTACAGCTACCTGGTCGCCCTGTCCTCCAGCAACGGAGAGGACGGATCCGTCAAGGCGGTCCCCGGATACGGACTCGCCGGATACGACGTCGCATTCTGGAATGTGAAGTACAACCCCGACAACCAGGCCACCGCCACATCCGACGGATGGGTCTACATGAACGGATACGACGCCATCGCCAAGCAGAAGGCCGAGGGAGGAATCATCAACTATCTGTCCTCGATCGTCCTGCTCGAGTACGTCGGACCCGATTTCGGCTACCAGCTGGTCGATGTCAAGGATTCCGATGGGAACAACGTCGACGGCGCTACTGTCTCCGTCTATTACTACGACGAGAGGGT
>JBJEIK010000013.1:0-3615 GCA_051876975.1 Candidatus Methanomethylophilaceae archaeon | reverse complement strand
TGTTTTTATACGTAGGAAGCAGCTTTAGACGGGAGGTCTGGCTATGGAAAAACCCGAAATCTATACCGAGAAGCTCATGAACATGATCCTGGACGCCATCGACGACATCATCGTCATCCACGATTCAGAACACACCATCATCTGGATGAACAGGGCAGGGGAGAAGGCCTTCGGAAAGTCCGTCGACGAGGTGATCGGAAGGAAATGCTACACCCTCTTCGGTAACACCGTGTCCTGCGAGGACTGCCAGGTCAACATCACCAGCGTCGGATCGCCCGTGAACACGATCAAGCGCAGGATCATCCCCAACACCAACATCCAGTGCGACTGCTCCACCATCCCCTATTTCAACCACGGGAAACTGGAGCTCGTGGTTCAGCATCTCCGCCCCGTCCAGCCGAAGGAATAAAATACACAAGCGCGGGATTTGAGGCTCATGATGTTAGCTGATTTCCTCGGACTCGTAATCTGCGGTGCTGCCTACCTGATCATCCTCGGGGCCTTGAACCTGAAGAGGGCGGAACAGGAGTGAAACCGGAGTGTGAGAACCAATGGTCCAGATGCCTGAACCTGTCGTTAGGATGATAAAACATCCCGACACGAAGAAGGTCATGGCCACGGTCTCCCCTGAGGGGAAACCGCACATGATCGTATGTGGAAGCCTCATCGTCACCGAACCCGACACCATAGTTGTCGGAGAGGTTTTCATGTACAGAACCAGCGAGTACCTCGCCAAGAACCCCAACGTGGAGTTCATGGTGTGGCAGGGACGCGATGCGTACTCCATCAAGGCGGTCGCCAAATGCCGCCTGGACACGGGACCGATCTTCGAGAAGATGGCCCAGCAGCTCGACAAGATGAACATGGCGCTTGTTGCCGTGTGGGTCTTCGAAGCCCAGGAGGTCTGGGACGAGAGCGCGTCCAAGAACTGCGGTACAAAGGTGGTATGAGATGGATGTCGGAGGCGGGAAGCGCCTGGCCAGGGTGATGTTCTACATCGCCGCCATGCTTGTGTGCTTCGGCCTCGGTGTGCATCTCATGGAGATGGAACCTGCGGGGATCATCCTGATAATAATCGGGGTGGCCCTGCTGGTCATCTCGTTCAGCATGCTGAAGTTCATGATGCTGCTGTCCATGCGTCAGCATTGACACGGACCTGAAACCGATTCAACAACGCCCTTCCATTTTCCGAGCTTTCCAAGAAACGATGGTGTTTGTGGAAAGTGTTTACAACGGTCCCGTAGGACCTGGTGCACGGTTCTCAGAACCTGCTCCTGTCCCTTCTCTCGGCAGGCTGGTGCTTCCTGAAGCAGTCCCTGCAGTATACGGGCCTTCCCTGTGTGGGTTTGAAGGGGACCTCACACTCCGCTCCGCAATCTGAGCAGGTTGCTTTGAAGAACTCCTTGGGCCTCTCCCTGTCGTTTCTGTATCCGCCGTATGCCATGATCTTTCACCTTCTCGATACGGTATCCAATAAAACTCCCTCGACCTGTAGCGGACGGACGGAATAGTAGTTGAACGCCTGAGACCTCGTACAGTCACCGAATATAAGAACATAGGGAGGAAAGCTTCAGAGTCCCCCGCAGTCAGGACACATCCATATGCCCTTGTAGGACACCAGCATCCCTCCGCATTTCGGACAGACCCTGGACTGCCTCTTGTCCGCCCCGATCACCTTCTTGGTGGACAGGTCCGAGTTGGCCCAGCTCATCAGCTTCTGGAGTTCGGTGAAGCGGTCGGTCTTGTCGGGACCGTAGTATTGGAGGTTGTCCGCCTCGTTGTAGAGACGGATGCGCATCTTGTTCAATGCACGCGCCACATTGTTGAAAGTCCCCAGACTGACGGATTCGGCCGGAAGAACGTTCTTCCTGTACCTGACATCGAGATACTCGATGGATGAATCCAGGAACCTGTCAAAGGCCATCTCGTCGGGATAGACCGGGACGGACAGGATGAGGTCGCGCTTGGGAACGAGTTCCGGATTGCGGGAGATGATCCTGTCGAGGACCACCTTCATGTCGGAGTGCATCTCGCCCTTGACCTGGCCGTATATCCTCCTCACATGGGGCAGGTCCTCCTCCCTGGCGATGGCGGCCATCTTGACAGCGGCACGATGGAACTCGAGTCCGGTGGTATGGTCGAGGATGTCGAACAGCTGTGGGATGAGGTCGTCGTCCTCCTGGAGGGTGGTGAGGTATCCCAGGCAAGCCATGCGGACCTTCTCTGAACCGCTCTTGGACATGTCCCTGACCTTGGACATCACACCCCTCTCACGGACATCGCAGAAGAGCATGACCGTCTCAGCCTTCACACGGTCATCGTCCATGTCGAGGTATTTGTCCAGAAGGGGCAGGAAATCGGCACTGTAGTTGTTGACCAGCCACCTGTCCTCGATTATGCTGCCGGGACGGCCGGCGGTGACGCGGTCGACCGCGTCGAGATAACGTCCGAGATACTCGATCCTGTCGACGGGCATTGAACACGACCACCTTTATGCTGTGATGAAACGGAAGATGTTGAACGGGGCGGTGAACCCCGGAATTGATTTCAGAGGTCCCTCGTGTCGAGGGCCTTCTTGAGGACTGCGACCTCCTCGTCCGAGAGGGTGATCCCCTTTCCCATCTTGCTCCCGTCGGGGGACCACTCACGGATATCGTATTTGGGCTCCCTGTCGTTCCAGCTGATCAGGTTGAGCTCCTTGGTCCAACCTTTGGAGGATTCGGAGAGGACCGCGATCCTCTCGACGACTTCGTATTTGAATTCGACCATAATGCTACCGTGGGCGTGATGTGTGGACCCTCTATTTATAACTTTAAAAGTTTTTATCTCCTATATAAGGACAGGATGGGTATATAGAATGGGTGATCTTTACGTGCGGACCTATATGACCGTCCGATACCCTTATATGCGGACCGATTATCGTTTCGGTCACGGTTTGAATATGTCGTACAAGATGTCCGATAGGATGCGTGTGTAAGCTATGGATCTGACGCTGCTCTATGCGGTTGCCATTGTTGTTTTAATCGGTTGTTCCGCGTTCTTCTCCATGTCCGAGACCGCGTTCACGAGCGTGAACCAGATCAGGCTGAAGAAGATGGCCAATGAGGGGAATGTCAAGGCCGAACGCACACTCAGGATCCTGGAGGACTACGACAAGTTCCTCACCACCGTCCTCGTGGGAAACAACCTCGTGAACATCGCAGGTACCTCCCTGGCCACCCTCGTGTTCTCCGTCCTTCTGGGTGCGGAGACCGGTGCCCTCGCGTCCACCGTGTTCATGACCATAGCCGTCCTGATCTTCGGTGAGATCACACCCAAATCCATCGCCAAGAGCAGACCCGAGAACGTCTGCATCAGGGTATGCGGAGTGATACGCGCCCTGGAGATCATCCTCTCACCGGTGTCGTGGCTGTTCTCCAAGATGACCAAGTTCATCAGCAGGAACCATCCCGACAACGACACCATGACAGAGGATGAACTGGAGGTCATGATCGACGAGATCGAGAGTGACGGTGTCATCGACAAGGATGAGAGCGAACTGATCAAATCGGCCATGAGGTTCGATGACGTCCAGGTCTCCGAGGTCTACGTGCCGAGGATGGACATCATCGCCAT
>JBJEIK010000012.1:0-3617 GCA_051876975.1 Candidatus Methanomethylophilaceae archaeon | reverse complement strand
CGAAGTTCATCCTTATGACCGGATATGCGTTGCGATGTGCGGAACATTGGTCACATTTGCTTATTTTCAGATCTTTGAAGATGTTCTCATCATCTCTGTATCTGATGTTGAAGAAATAATCCATCATGGATAGATTGATACTTTTTCCGAAGCGTCTGGGCCGGGTGAACAACAAGGTCTTGTTTTTCAAGTTGCAGATGTCCTTGATCATGAGTGTCTTATCGACGAATAGATAATTCCCCGTCACTAAGGCCTTGAAATCATAGACTCCGTCGGGGTAATATCTTTCACTCATATGGGTCAAATGGGAATAGTGGATAATATCCTTGTCCATCTTTCCCAAAGATGTATGTTTGGATGCGGGTGGCCTTTCCCATGGATAATGGACTTATCCCATTCTCACGTTCCATCAAGTATGATGATCATGGCAAGGGGAATGGAGTACGGCGAGATTGCAGAACGGCTCGAGGGGAAGAGGGTCGCCATTTGGACCTGCAATACCTGTGCTAGGCTGTGCAGCGGTACTGGTGGCTCCGATGCGGCGGAGAGGATGGCCGGGAAGCTGAGGGACGACGGGATCGATGTCGTCTCCGTCGGCTTCACATCGGCATCGTGCATGGTATCAAAGGTGCATGACAGGCTATCCGGCGATTTCGATGTCATACTGTCCTTGACATGCGACATCGGTTCCCGTTGCGTCGGCGATGCATATCGTTGTGATGTCATCGAACCCCTGGTCACACTTGGTCCCGGGTTCCTGGGTGCCGACGGAGTTCCGATGGTCCGCGACGATGACGGATACATCCCGTTGGAGGAGGCCGCATCCTCCCGGGGACTGGAGGTCGGACCGTATGTCTGATATAAAGGTAGGAAATACGGACATGCAGTGATTTGAGATGATAATGCACGAGCTCTCCAAAGACAGGGTCACACCCGAGAAGTTCACCGCAGTGATCGAGATCTCCAAGGGATCCAAGGTCAAGTACGAGATCGACGAGGAGACCGGACTCCTCGCCCTGGACAGGATCCTGTCCACATCCGTCGCCTACCCCTGGAACTATGGATTCATCCCCAGGACCTACGCCTTCGACGGAGACCCCCTGGACATCCTCCTGGTGTCCTCCGAGACCCTCCTCCCCAACTGCCTCGTGGAGTGCAAGCCCATCGGTCTCCTCAAGATGATCGACGGCGGGGACCAGGATGACAAGGTCATCTGCGTCGCCACCAAGGACCGCTTCTTCAAGGACTTCGACAGCATCAACCAGCTCCCCAAGCACCTCACCGAGGAGATCAGGCACTTCTTCTCCGTCTACAAGGCACTCGAGGGAAAGGTCACAGAGGCCAAGGAGATGCTGGACGCCGACGAGGCCAAGGCCATGATCAAGGTCTGCATGGAGAGGTACGACAAGGAGTTCCCCGACATGTGATCCCGAGGCGGGATGATCCCCGCCTCCATCCAAACTTCTTCCTTCTATATTATATAATAAACGCGCGCGTAAGATAAACAGGCTCACGCTTATATAGGACCTGTTTAATGCTCTGTTCTGAGAGGACCAACCATGTATATGCTTACAGAGGTCGAGAAAATCGTCCGCATCCCTCCCGTGGAGCTCAAAGAGGACATCGATAAGGTAATCGACAACCTCACCTGGGAGACATATGAGGGCAGGCTCGGCGAGGACAAGACATTCACAGTGCTGATCAGGAACGTCAGGACCGTAGGTCCGGGACGCATCGTCCACGGTGACGGGGCTGTCTATCAGACGGTCAAGTTCGATCAGATTGTGTTCAAGCCCAGAGAGAACGAGATCATCGAGGGCGTCGTCGTTGAGATCCTGAAGTTCGGTGCGTTCGTGAGATTCGGTCCCCTCGACGGACTCCTGCACATCAGTCAGGTGATGGATGACCGTGTCGACATCGACGAGGCCAACCAGAGACTTGTCGGAAAGGAGACCGGAAGGTTCCTCGCGGTCGGGGATATCGTCAAGGCGAGGGTCGTGAGCATCGACCTCAACGAGAAGAACCCCCAGGACAGCAAGATCGGACTGACCATGCGCCAGCCCGGACTGGGCAAGATCCAGTGGCTCGAGGATGATCACAAGAAGAAGCAGGAAGGTGCTGAGTGATGGCTGGTCCCGTACTCAAGGCATGCAAGCAGTGCAGCTTCATCTCCGAGGACGATGTCTGTCCCCGCTGCGGCGGTCAGACCTCCAAGGAGTGGCAGGGTTTCCTCTCCGTGATCGACTTCGAGAAGTCCGAGATCGCAAAGAGGATGGGCATCTCCGCCAACGGAAGGTATGCCCTGAAGGTCCGCTGAAGGCCATGTTCGAGATGGACCTTGTCCTGCCCGAGAATGACAGGCAGGCATTCAAGGAACCCATCGGAAGGGAGATGGCGGAAGGCGAACTGGATTCGTTTGACGCTCAAACGTCTTTCATAACCGTCGGGGACGTGGTATCCCTGACATTCAGGAAACACGGAATAAGGCCCCTCCTGTCGATCTACGACGGAAGGACCGAACGTCGTGAGATGACCGAGTTCGCGAAGCTCGTCGAGGATGAGCCGAGGATCGAGGTCGTCAACCCCGCCGGGGAGATAACGGCCGGATTGGCCGCTGCGATCCGCGGGTGCATCGAGGGGTCGGGTGGACTGATCCTGGTCGAGGGCGAGGAGGATCTGGCGTTGTTGCCGTGTATCCTCATGGCTCCGGTCGGGACGAAAATCGTCTACGGTTGGCCTGGGAGATGCATGATGCTCGTCACCACGGACGAGGACATCAGGATCCATGCCATGGAACTCATGGCAAAAATGGAGGAAAAAGAATGAAGATGGAAATCACCCAGAAGAAAGATAACCCCCTCCAGAAGAGGGTAGAAGTGTACTTCAAACTCGACCACGCAGGCGAGTCCACCCCCGGCAGGAACGCTGTCGCAGAGGAGGTCGCCAAGCAGATGAAATCCAAGAGGGAGTGTGTCGTCGTCGACACCATCGAGTCCGTCTACGGAAAGGGCATGTCCAACGGATACGCCAAGGTCTACGACTCCAAGGAGGCCGCCCTCGAGTTCGACAAGGAGTACCTGCTCAAGAGGAACGGAATCGAGGCAGCAAAGCCCAAGAACGCAGACGCACCCGCAGAGGAGTGATTCTAATGGCAAAGGCAGCACCCGCTAAGAAAGCAGCATGTGCAAAGAAGGACGCATACAAGGTCGAGGGCGACAAGGTCGTCAGGACCAAGCCCGTATGCCCCAAATGCGGACCCGGAGTCTTCATGGCTACCCACAAGGACAGAGTTTCCTGCGGTAACTGCGGATACACCGAGTTCAGCAAGAAGGACTGAGAAGGTTAATCTTCATTCGCCTCCTCCCTCTCACCTATCGGAGGCTCAGGATCGCCGGGGCGTATCTGGCCCCGGCAAACAACCTTCAAACCCTTCAAAACCTGAATTCTTCCACGGGCCTGTAGTATAGCTTGGATAGCATAGGGGCCTCCGGAGCCTCGGACTCGGGTTCGAATCCCGACGGGCCCGCTTCGTTATTCGGTATTGATTCTTTAGGATTACACATTGTCAAGATATAGTCAATAACATAACTTTTTAGACAAAAGGATGATACCTCCTT
>JBJEIK010000011.1:0-3639 GCA_051876975.1 Candidatus Methanomethylophilaceae archaeon | reverse complement strand
ACCTCTCGTTCCAGAAGAACTTCTGCATCTGTCTGACCATTCCGAGGGTTCCGTTGTTCAGCAGGATGACGGTGACGGGCAGATCCTCAGCGACTGATGTGGCGAGCTCCTGGATGACCATCTGGAGTCCCGCATCCCCTGTGATCGTGAGGACCTTCTTGTCGGGCATCGCCGCCTTGGCCCCTATCGCGGAGGGAAGTCCGAATCCCATGGTTCCGAAGGTTCCGGATGTGAGGAACTGGCGGGGATGGCTGATGTTCAGGTAGTGCATCGCCCACATCTGGTTCTGACCGACATCTGTGGTGATGATGGTGTCGTCGTCGATCAGCTGGTTGATCTCATACATGATCCTCTGGGGTGCTATGGGCACGCACTCCTTCCTCTGGTCGCAGAAGCATCTCTTCTTGATCTGCTTCGCATGGTCCACCCATTCCGCATACGTGGGTGCGTTCCCCCCGATGGCGTCTATCAGGAGCCTGACGACCCTCTTGGCATCGCCCTGGAGGTTGACGGATGATGTGTGCTTGTGCTTGTCGAACTCGGTGGCATCCATGTCGATGTGGATGATCCTTCCCTGAGGGTCGTCCATACGGTCGTGGGAGCTGTAGGTCCTGTCGGAGAACCTGCTTCCGATTGAGATGATCAGGTCGGCCTCCCTGCTCATGGTGAGCGCGGCCATCTTCCCGTGCATACCCAGGGGTCCCATGTACATCTCGTAGTCGTAGGGGACGATACCCGTTCCCATCAGGGTGGTGTCCACGGGTGCTCCCAGGAGTCTGGCGAGCTCCATGACCTCCGCGGATGCGTCTATCGCACCTCCGCCGACGAGGATGAGCGGCCTCTTGGCCTCCCTGATCCACTTCACGGCATCGTTCATCGCAGAGACGTCCTCCGTCAGCGGTTTGACCCCGTACTTCTCGTCTATGAACGAGACGTCGATCTCGGAGTTCATCTGGTCGATCGGCAGATCGATGTGGACCGGTCCCTTGCGTCCCATCTGGCAGATCTCCCACGCCTCGTGTATCGCATGGGGCAGCCTGTTGACGTCCAGGACACGGTAGCTGTGCTTGGTGACGGGCATCAGGAGACTGTATGCGTCCACCTCCTGGAATGCTCCGAGTCCGAGGGATCCCGCGGCGACCTGTCCGGTCAGTGCGATCATGGGGACGGAGTCCGCGTATGCGGTGGCGATCCCCGTGACCAGGTTCGTGGTACCCGGGCCGCTGGTGGCGAGGCACACACCGGGCTGGTTCTTCGCACGTGCGTATCCGTCCGCCATGTGGGCGGCACATTGCTCGTGGCGTACCAGTACATGCCTGATGGACGAGTCGAGAAGCTCGTCGTAGATGGAGATGACACTCCCTCCGGGATATCCGAAGATGGTGTCGACCCCCTTGTTCTCAAGCATACTCAGCAGTGCCTTCGTACCTTTCATTGTCGATACCTTCCGGCGGAGAATCGTGTGTTCCTATTATAAGGGTTGGCGGTGGAACGGTCGTATCCGCAGTAAATTCGGAGATAATTGTCCTCTCCGAATTTACTGATCACACCTACTCCAACATCATCAACTCGCTGGTCTCCCACCCCATACTATTTTTTAGTGGACTCCCATCGCGAATGCAGGTTATTATCATGGCGAAAATCAGGGTTGGAGTAAACGGTTACGGAACCATCGGTAAAAGAGTGGCATCCGCGGTCGCGGCACAGGACGATATGGAGCTCGTCGGTGTCACCAAGACCAGGCCGAACTTCGAGGCACTCGCCGCACTCGCCAAGGGGTACGACCTCTACGTCCCCGAGGAGAGCGTTGAGGCCTTCAACGAGGCCGGAGTGAAGATCGCTGGAACTATCAAGGACATGTACAAGAAGGTCGACATCGTCGTCGACTGCACACCCGGAAATGTCGGAGAGATGTACAAGGCCCAGTACCAGGAGGCCGGCGTCAAGGCCATCTTCCAGGGAGGGGAGGACCACAGCCTCACAGGCATATCCTTCAACTCCACTGCCAACTACTCCGAGTCATGGGGAGCACAGCTCTCCCGTGTCGTCTCGTGCAACACCACCGGTCTCCTCAGGACCCTGAACCCCATCGACAAGAAGTTCAAGGTCGAGCAGGTCTTCGTCACCATCGTCAGGCGTGCCGCCGATCCCGGAGACAGCAAGAACGGACCCATCAACGGCCTCGAGCCCTCCGTCAAGCTGCCCACCCACCACGGACCCGATGTGCAGAGCATCATGCCCTGGCTGAACATCAACACCATGGCGATCAAGGCATCCACCACCCTGATGCACGTCCACACCGTCGTTGCACAGCTCGCCACCGAGACCACCACCCAGGAGGTCATCGACGTCCTGAAGGAGGCTCCCCGTGTCAGGCTCGTGAAGAGCAAGGACGGCATCAAGACCACCGCCCAGATCATGGAGCTGGCAAGGGACCTCGGACGTGACAGGTCCGATATGTACGAGATCGTCGTCTGGGAGGACGGGATCAAGGTCGTCGGCAACACCCTGTATTATTACCAGGCGGTCCACCAGGAGTCCGACGTCATCCCCGAGAACATCGACTGTATCAGGTCCATGTGCAAGGTCGAGCAGGATGCCGCGGCATCCAGGGCCAAGACCGATGCTGCCCTCGGCATCTCCAAGACACTCTGAGGTGGGAACACGTCCAAGGACTTCAACACGCTCGGGGATTTCGACTACAGGGGCAAGACAGTCCTCCTCAGGGTGGACATTAACTGCCCCCTGGACAAGACCGAGCTGAGGATCGTCAACGACTCCAGGATCAGGAGGATCGTGCCCACAGTCAGGGAGCTCATGGGGAAGCAGGCCAAGGTCATCATCCTGGCCCACCAGAGCAGGAAGGGCAAATGGGACTTCATCAACCTGGAGCAGCATGCCGAGCACCTTTCCAAGCACATCAATGCACCCGTCAGGTACGTGGATGATGTCCTCGGGGAGGAGGCGATGAAGGCCATCTCCGAGACCAAACCCGGAGAGGTCGTTCTCCTGGGGAACGTCAGGGCCATCGACAGCGAGACCGCCAAGGGGGACATGTTCATGCATGCCGAGGGCGAGATCGTCGAGAAGCTCGCACCCCTCATCGACTATTATGTCTGCGATGCCTTCGGTGCCGCCCACAGGTCGCAGTGCTCCCTCGTCGGATTCCCCGTCAAGGTGCCCTCCGCATCCGGCAGGCTGATGGCCAAGGAGATGTTCGCACTCAAGGCCATCTTCGAGAATCCCCGCAGGCCCTCCGTGTTCATCCTCGGAGGCGCGAAGTTCGGTGATGCTTCCGAGATGATCGACCGCGTCCTCGGAAACGGGATGGCGGACACGGTGATCCTCGTCGGATTGGCCGGAAACGCGTATCTGCTCGCCAGGGGCGTCGACATCGGGGAGGCCAGCACCAAGGTCCTCCAGGATGAGCTCACTCCCGAGAACCTCCAGGCCGCCAAGGACATCCTGTCCAAATACGGTCAGAGGGTCCTGCTCCCCGTCGATGTGGCGGTGGAGAGGGACGGGAAGAGGGTGTCCGTCAACATCGGAGACCTTCCAAGTGACGAGCCCGCCCTGGACATCGGTGACGATTCCGCCGAGAAGTTCAGGAAGGTCATCATGTCCTCCAAGACCTGCTTC
>JBJEIK010000010.1:0-3680 GCA_051876975.1 Candidatus Methanomethylophilaceae archaeon | reverse complement strand
ATCTCATAGACCTCACGAGGGGAGGAGATATCATCAGGGGACAGACCTACGATGCACTGCTGCCCATGATCGTGGTCGCTGTCATCTATCTGGCGATCGTCCTCGTACTGACCAAGCTGGTCGGAATGCTTGAAAAGAGGTTGAACAATGCCTACTGAAGGAGAAATATTGATCGAGGTCAAGAACCTCGGAAAGACCTTCGGGGACCACGAGGTCCTCAAGGACATCAGTCTGACCGTCCGCAAGGGAGAGGTCATTTCGATCATAGGTCCCTCGGGATGCGGAAAATCAACCTTCCTGCGTTCCCTGAACCTCCTGGAGAAGCCGACCGCCGGAATCGTCGAGTTCGAGGGCATCAACATCCTCGACCCATCGACCGATGTGGACAAGCTCCGTCAGAAGATCGGGATGGTGTTCCAGAGCTTCAACCTCTTCCCGCACAAGACCGTGAAGGAGAACATCATGCTGGCCCCCGTCAAACTCGGTCTCATGACCGAAGAGGAGGCCTCCGTCAAGGCCGATGAGCTCTTGAACAGGATCGGTCTCTCCGACAAGGCGGACCAGTATCCCTCCAGGATCTCCGGAGGACAGCAGCAGCGTGTGGCCATCGTCAGGGCGCTGGCGATGAATCCCGATGTCATGCTCTTCGACGAACCTACATCCGCATTGGATCCCGAGATGGTCGGCGAGGTCCTGAACCTCATCAAGACACTTGCGGACTCAGGTATGACCATGATCGTTGTCACACACGAGATGGGATTCGCCAGGGAGATCTCCGACAGGGTCCTGTTCTTCAACGAGGGGGTCATCGCCGAGGAGAACGTCCCCGAGGAGCTCTTCGGAAACCCACAGAACGAGCGTCTCAAGGACTTCCTTTCCAAGATGCTCTGAAAACCGGAGGGGGAGAGATCCCCTTCCATCCTTCCATATCATCATTCTCCGAAGATACGGGTGATCTCAGAAGGTCATACGGTATCGATATTCAAAAAGGGAAAGGTAGAGGGGCCTCCCCCTCTTGTGTTTGTTATCAGAAGGTTAGCTTGAGGTTATCGTACTTGTAGACCTTCTCAGGGCAGCTGAACTGACACCTGTAGCAGGCGGTACCGAGACAGTTCTTGGTCTTGACGACGATCTCCTTGTCATCGGTGACAGAGAGTGCTCCCTCGGGACACTCTCTCTCGCACTTCTTGCATCCGGTGCAGCCTTCCATGTATCCGCGGAGCTCGGTTCCGATGTCGTGGAGGATGTACATTCCCTTCTCTCCGAGATCGGGGATGTCACGCTGCACCATGCGGTGCACGGTGGGGGTTCCCTTGGGCTTGGGCAGCTCCTGGATTCCGACCATGGCGTTGTTCTTGTTGTACATCTCCATGCTCATTCCCTCGTCGCAGACGGCGAGCTCCTGCATGTAGATCTGCTCGAAGATCTTGTCTCCGGCGAACATGATGTGGTTGGCCCTGATTCCGTTGGCGATGTCCTGCAGCTCATCGAGCAGTTCGGGGTCCTTCAGGATGTCCGTGGCCATGGCCAGGGAGGTGTTTCCGTACTGGTAGATGGTGTTACAGGAGGGGGGCAGAAGTCCGACCTGTCTTGCCTTGACGGCGTCGACGTAGGTTCCGGATGCTCCGGCCATGTACATGATGTCCAGCTCGCTGAACTTGATTCCGGCGTGCTCGAGCAGTGTGAAGTGTCCGGCCCTCATGGCTCCGATGGCCTTCAGTGCCTCGGCGATGTCGTGGGAGTCGATGTACACTCCGTCCTGCAGGTGGAGCTTTCCGTCGGATGTCTTGAGCTTACCCTTCTTCCAGAGGTGGTCATCCATCGCTGCGGCGACAGCTGCGATGACTCCGGTTCCGGTGATTCCCTTGGCTTTTCCGTGCATGGGTCCGTTGGGCTCGATGATCTCGAGTCCGAAGTCGACCTTGTCTCCGTCCTTGGGGATGATGTCGTCGTCGAGGACCTTGCAGACCCACTTGAAGTCGTACTCCAGGTCGGAGATCGCTCCGGGTCCAGCGAGCATTCCGCACTTGATGGACTGTCCCTCCATGGCGGGTCCTGCGGCAGCGGAACCGGTGTAGATCTCATCGCCGATCTTCAGGGCCATCTCTGCGTTGGTTCCGTAATCGGTGACGAGACAGTTCTCCTTCTGCTCGAGGAATCCGCTCTTGTACATCATGGCGAGTGCATCGGCTCCGATCTCATGCCTGATGGAAGGGGGGACGTACAGCTCGCAACCGTCCTTGACGTTGAGTCCGACGTCGACGGCGGAGAAGACTCCCGCGTCCCTCTTCTGCTCCTGGATGCCCCTGGCTTTGTGGGCGTTCTCTCCGGCGAAGGCGAGGTCGTCGACGGGGATCCCCTGGAACAGCGAGAGCTGGATGGGGTTTCCGCAGATACTCACCTTCTCGACCTGCTTCAGGTCGATGCCCATGGTGGCGATGAGCTTGTTGACAGTGTCGATCAGGATCTTGTGTGCTACGTCGGTACCTACGTTGATGCAGAACGTCAGGTGGTCCATGATGTTGGCACCGGGCAGCGGGTGGCATTCTGTGACGGAGGTCGAGATGATCTTCCCGGTCTCCAGTTCTACGGCGTGTCCCCTCGTACCGCTGGTACCGATATCGAGGGATATTCCATAAGTCATTCCTTTTTCCTCCTCATCCAGCCGAACAGGGATTTCTTCTCCTTGGCCGGCTGCTCCTCTTTCTTTTTGGCCTCGCACTCGGCACAGTGGCATTCGCCATCGTGGTGGTGTTCGTGGCCGTGCCCATCATCATGGTCATGGTCGTGATCATGGTGGTGGTGCTCATGGTCATGGCAGTGGCATTCCTCTCCATCGTGGTGATGGTGGTGGTGTCCGTGCTCATGGTCATGGTCGTGATCATGGTGGTGGTCATGATCGTGACAGTGACATTCCACATGCTCGTCGAGCTCGTAGTCGAGACCGGAGTCGTCGATCGCATGGTACATCCTGTGCCTGAGCTCTCCCTCGTCAACGTCGAGGACTGCGCACATGAATGTGAAGTTGACCTTCTCCTGGGGTTCGAGGGTTCCGTGGTGCTCGACACCGTTCTCCAGGTCGGTCAGGTTCAGGGTTATTCCGGATCCGTCATCCAGGGTGATCGCGGCCTTGATGTGGCCGAGAAGACATCCGGATTCCTGCTGGACCCACTCTCCGATGCTCATGAGGGCCTTGGCGAACCTGGCCTCGGCGTCAGCGTTGAAGCAGTTGATCTTACCGGTGAGTCCTACCGCGCAACCTCCTGCCTCCTCGATGGAGGTCTTCTCATGGTCGTGGTGCTCATGCTCATGATCGTGGTGGTGTTCGCTCATTGCATCATCTCGTAGACCTTGTCGAGGTTCTCGTCGTTCTTTGCGGAGATTGGCTGGATGGGCTTGTCGGGGAACTGCTCCTTCATCCATTTGGTGATCTCCTCTATCTGGCCGGGTTTGGCCAGGTCGGATTTGTTGATGAGCACGAAATCCGCGTTGGACATCTGCATCTTGAAGAACTGCTCCTTCTTCTTGATCAGGTCCTCGAATCTCTGCACGTCGCAGACGCCGATGATGAAGGTCTCATCTTCGTCGATCATAGCGAAGTGGACGAGTTCTTTGACCTTATGGGGAAGTGCGAGTCCGGTTGGCTCGATGATGATAATGTCGGGATCGATGTCCCTCTT
>JBJEIK010000009.1:0-3733 GCA_051876975.1 Candidatus Methanomethylophilaceae archaeon | reverse complement strand
TCACGATAGAACAGAAATACTACAGCGAACGTAAACTGTCTTTCACGAATCGATCAAGAAAAGAAAGGATGAAGGGTTGTTGGGTTAAAGACCGCGGCGAACGCCGCGGTCATATGTTTTATCTTCACTCGATGGCGGAAGAGGGGCACTCGTCGACGCATGCACCGCAGTCGATGCATTTTCCAGCATCGATAACAGCGACATCGTCACAGGTGATTGCTCCCTCAGGGCAGACATCGACGCATGCTCCGCATGCGACACACTCAGACTCTTTAACGGATACCATTGTGATAACCTCGCGTGTCCAACATTCACACAATATATAATAATTCTGAAAAATGCCTACACGCCATTAAAATCAGCATTCTTCGATGTTTTTCTACAACATTTACACCGACGATCCGAAAAGAAAACGATGATACCACAGGGTCCATCATCTACAGGATATGCAATATATATGATATGAGAGGTTGAATCCAACATCGATGAATCGCACTGTCATATACAACCCTTATATCCAGCCCGATGAGATTACAATATGATACAATGAGGTTGGCCATCGTCGCTTGTGACATCCTGAAAGAGGAAATAGAATTCCTCACCAAAGACGACCCGGACTTCGTTCACCGCGAATATCTGGAATTCGCACTTCATGAGAATCCCGAACACATGAGGGATGTGATCATAGAGAAGGTGAACTCCCTCAAAGGTCAGGTCGATGCTGTGTTCCTGGGTTATGCCATCTGCAGCTCGCTCGAGAATGTGACGGCGAAGTTCGATGTTCCGGCAGCCATGCTCCCGGGTGCGGACTGCATCGATGCCCTCCTCGGAACGGAGGAGTACAACCGCGAGAAGAAGATATGCGCCGGAACGTGGTTCTCATCACCCGGATGGGCGAACGAGGGTCTCAACGGACTGATCAAGGAACTGCATCTGGATTCGATGGAGGGATACGATCCTTCGTTCTTCTTCGATATCATCTTCGCCTCCTACGAACGCGTCCTCTTCATCGACACCGGGATCGGAAACGAGGAGGAATATCAGAGGAAGTCCGAGGATTTCGCCTCTGAACTGAAACTCAGACATGACTGCACGAAATGCGGACTGGGCAGGATACAGGAGACCATAGACCGCACGAAAGCACTCGGAGCAGCCGCTTCATCCCAATAAAGGCCATGGTCCGGAACGGGATACGTTCCATTCCGGACCTGATCCTTCGTTTCTTCCGAAGGATTTCGGGAATCACTTTAAATTCACAATTGTATCACATACTCATGGACCCGTTCATAGTGGCCGTCATCCTGATAATAGCGGGTGCGGCCTTCCTGATTTACGAGGCGTTCAGCCCCGGAGCCTTCATGGTGATCCCGGGAACCGTCCTCGTCATCGTCGGCCTGATAGGGGCCGCATTCCCCGAAAAACTGTACACCTGGTGGTCACCGTTGGCCGCGTTGGTTGTGGCCGTTCCCGTGACACTCGTCACGATCAAGGGATATCAGCGCCTCGCCGTACCCGCACCCCCGACCACGACCGTGACCGACTCCCTGATCGGAAGGGAGGGGACCGTGGTCGTACCGACGGAGGAGGGGAACATGAAGGGGAAGGTGAAGATCGGGTCCGACACATGGTCGGCTACATCCGACGAGCCGCTCGATGAGGGAACCGTCGTCATCGTGGAGCACAGCGAGGGTGTCCACGTGCACGTCCGCAGGAAGTGAGCTGGAGGTCATGAAATGTCTGAGATTCTACTAGGTGTGTTCATCGCTGTCATCGCGGCGGTGATCGTCGTCATCACGAGCGGAGTGAAGATCGTCCAACCCTATGAGCAGGCGATCTACATGAGGCTCGGTAAGTTCGTGAGGGTCCTCAACCAAGGTCTGAACTTCGTATGCCCGCTGATCAACCAGGTCGTCAAGATGGACCTGCGTACCGAGGTCCTGGATGTCCCCAAGCAGGAGGTCATCACAAAGGACAACTCCCCTGTGGAGGTGGACGCGGTCATCTACATCAAGGTAACAGACCCGAAGAACGCATTCTTCGAGGTCACCAACTACAGACTGGCCACCGTCAACCTGGCCCAGACGACCCTCAGGTCCATTATCGGAGAGATGGAACTTGACGAGATCCTCTCATCCAGAGAGAAGATCAACGTGAGCCTCAGGGACATCCTCGATGAGAACACCGACAAGTGGGGTGTGAAGATCGAGGCGGTTGAGATCAGGGAGGTGGACCCCGCAAGGAAGGTCAAGGACTCCATGGAGGAGCAGACCTCCGCCGAGAGGAGGAGGCGTGCCGCCATCCTGGAGGCAGACGGAATGAAGAGGGCGGCGATCCTCGAAGCCGAGGGAAAGAAGAAGTCCCGCATCCTTGAGGCGGAGGGTCTCAGGCAGTCCATGATCCTGGAGGCAGAGGGAAAGAGGCTCGCCACCATCCTGGAGGGACAGGGAGAGGCCCAGAAGCTGAGGATCATGTCCGTCGGTGCCGCATCGATGGACTCCAAGGCCATGTCCGTCCTGTCCATGCAGACCCTTCAGGAGGTCGGAAAGGGAGAATCATCGAAGATCTTCTTCCCCATGGAGGTCACCAAGCTCGTGGAGGGCATATCGGACTACATCGGAACGGCCAAGAACATTCCCGACAGGGAGGTCTCCGATGTGGACGGCATAAGGAACGCGGTAGGCGATCCGGACGACATCCTCGGACCGATCCCCACGAGGGAGGAGATCGAAGCGGAGACGGCGAAGCTCGACGAGATGGTCCGTGAGGAGATGGGTGATGTGGACGAGGTCCTGAAGGAACCCAAGACGAAGAAGATCGCAGATTGAGAAAACCGTTTCCGGGGGATGGCGGATATCACCGTCTCCCCCTCGATGATCATCATCACTTCTTGCCGAAGAGCTTGAAGCTACCGCGGGTGTCCTTGTACATCGCGTTGATATGACGGGCATCGCAGAACGGCTTGTCCTTGGATGCACCGCATCTGCACAGGACGTACCTGTTGCGTGTCTCGTACATCTCCCCGTCGGCCGACTGGAGAGGTATCCCGCCCATAACGTAGATCCCTCCGCTCACCCTGCGGTCGGGATCCTGGACGATGTATATCGATGGATCGAGCTTGTCCTCGATGATGTTACCATCCTTGTCGATCACGACGGTCCTTCCGGTGGGGCACTCGCACGCACCGCGGATTACCTCGTTCCTGGCATCGGGATCGTCGGTCTTCGGAAGGAGATCCCATACGGAACCGTTCCTGCGGTGGCAGAACCCGGCCTTGGCACAGCGGAGATCGTCCTTCATGTCGACAGTGGCCCCCTCCAGGAGCTCCGCCCTTTCATCATATGGACGGCGGTCGGCAGTCTCTGTGCCGTTGAACCTCTTGTGGGATCCGTCGCAGAAGGGGGCGTTGTTGGATTTACCGCATCTGCAGAGAGAATACATCTCGGCCTGCGGCAGTTCGCGGCCGTTCTTCCACACATATTCTCCGTTCTCGTGTGCGATTACCTTCTCGAATATCGGGATGTCACCGCGGACGATGTACGGTCCGTCCTTCACGATCTTGATGATCTTCTCCATAGGAGCACCAACTGAGAATCGCAGTGTGCTTTATAATCTGTATCGACCGATCAAAATCCTCCACACAGTTTTGAATTTCACCATAGCAAAAGGAGATCGATGAGCCCGAAGATCAAAAAGTGGCTACACAGTACATATTTTCCCTCTATCCTTCATCTAT
>JBJEIK010000008.1:0-3762 GCA_051876975.1 Candidatus Methanomethylophilaceae archaeon | reverse complement strand
GAACGACACCGAACAGCGTTTCAAGGCCGAGAGGCTGGTGAACGCCACCGCGGACATGGAGAGGATCATGAAGGACCCGCTCCTGAGACGCAGGGAGTTCACCGAGGCGGCCCAGGAACTCAAGGGGAAGGCCCAGAAGATCAGGCAGGACTGCGTTATCCTGACCGACGGCACATACCTGGTTCTCCCCGGTGTCGCGGAACCCTTCGCAAAGAAACTCCATTGGGAGGGTGTCACCAAGGCGGACATAGTCAAGCTCGCCGGCGTCAAGGAGGGGCAACCCCCCAAACCGGTCAGCGACAAGGTGCTGAACGCCTACAAGGGACTGAGGGGAGTGGACGTGTACTCGCCCATAGAACTCCTCAACAACCTGATCACCCACCCCAACCTGGAGATCAACCTGGATCCCCTCTCCGACGGAAGCTCCCCGTCCCAGATCAGGAACGCCTTCGAGACGTGCGACAAGAGGGTCAACAGCGTCAGGCCGGACATCCTGCCCGAGCAGGACTCCTACATCCAGACCCTGAGGGTTGTGAAGCTCGTGCTGGAGCCCGACAAGGAGCTCAACAGCCTCATCTCCTACGGCAGGTGCAACAAGGCCCTGGTCCCTGTGATGGAGACCATCGAGGAGGAGTACAACAACCAGCAGCTCACCCGCAAGTACATAGACGAGCTCATGAGCGTCCACCTCACGAGGGATGTGGACAACACCATGGCCATCCAGATCCTGCAGGCGTTCTGCTACAAGAAGAAGATAGCGGCCAACTTCTCCCATGCGGACAGCAGCATGATGAGATGTCCCGAGTGCGGACACATGGTTCCCGCGGGACCCGACACATCGTTCTGTCCCGCCTGCGGCAAGAACTTCAAGACCATATGTCCCGCCTGCAACACCCCCCAGCAGTCCAACAACTCACGCTGCATAAAGTGCGGATTCGACTTCAAGGAGGGTCTGCAGAGGGCCAAAAACCTGGAGATGAGCTTCAGGATGAACATCCAGGGCGGCCATCTGGCCAGGGCTGAGAAGGACCTGAACAGCCTCAGGGACACCTACGCCTCCTATCCCGGGATAAACAACCTCCAGGGACAGCTCACGAAGGCCCAGACATCCGTCTCCTCGATGACCAAGAACATCGCTGACTCCTACAACAAGAAGAGGTTCTTCGATGTCAAGACGGCCACCGAGTCGCTGATCGAGCAGTACCCCGAGATCCTGAAGGAGGATCCGGAGCTCAAGCACAGGTACGAGGATGCCAGGAGGCACTTCGACGCCGCGGAGATGTACTGTCAGAAGGCCGCGGTCGCGGAGACCAGGGACCAGCGCATGGTCCAGTATGTCAACGCCGTGGAGATCTGTTCGGACCACCCGACGGCCAGGAACAAGCTAAGGGAGCAGCCGCCTCAGGGACCCGCCGACCCGGTCGGAAGGATCGGCGAGAAGAACTTCCTGCTGAAGTTCGAGCCTCCCGCAGACAGCGCCAACGTCACCTACTGCATATTCAGGGAGAGGAACTCGCTCCCCTCCAACATAACCGAGGACACCCGCCCCATCGCGGAGATCCCCTCCACATCCTTCAACGACAGGTCCGTGGAACCTGGAGTGGAATACTACTACTCTGTGTACTCCAAACGCTGGGGGGTCCTCTCCAGGGAGGGTGCCCACATAGGACCCATCATGATCCTCTCGGAGGTCGAGAACGTCCACATCGAACCCATCGATGGGGGACTCAGGATCATGTACGAGAAACCCCGCGGATGCACCAGGGTGCGCCTGTGGAGGACCGAGGATTCATCGGGCAACGGAACCGGGATAGAGATCGCCCTCAACGGGGAGACCGTCTACGACGACACCGGACTCACCGGCGGAAAGAAGTACTACTATCTTTTCGTTGCCGAATACGAGGCACGCAACCGTGTGGAGAGGTCCGCGGGCAACATGTTCGCGGCGGTTCCGGTGGATGCACCGCAGCCCGTCAGGGACATGCAGATCAGATGGAACAAGTCCGACGGAAGCTTCACCGCCAAATGGTCGACGAAGGAACAGGTGGACCTGTACATCACACCCAAGAGGATCTCCATCCCCGGCAAACTGGTGAAGATGGACGACATCCGCTCGTGGATGACCAAGGTTGAGCCCATCCAGGAGTACCCCGACGGTGCAAGGTTCATGCTCCCCGACGGTGCGGTGCAGTACGTTTACCCCATCATCCCCCGCGGGAAGATGGCTGTCAAGGGCAACGAGGCCATGGTGGCCAACGTCAAACCCTTCCGCGATGTGAAGACCACCCTGAGCAACAGGGACTGCATACTGACGATGATCTGGCCTCCCGAGGCCATCGAGGCCAAGGTCGTGATCTCGAACAACGAGGTCAGGGACCTGAACGATGTCAACGCCGAGATCCTCACGGTCAGGCGCGAGGAGTACCAGGAGGAGAAGCTCATCAGGATCCCCATGGGGAAATCCGTGAAGAAATGCCTCAACATCTTCGCCATATACAGGGTGGGCGACGAGGACATCCCCTCCAGGGGACTGGCGGTGGATGTGTACTCCGCGGAATGCAAGAAGGTCAGGTACAATGTGAGACAGGACCGTTCCGGAACCACTCTGGAGATCACCACGGAGAAGGACGTCACCGAACTGCCGAAGATCGTGGCGGTGCAGGTGGATGAGGGCATACCCCTGAAGAGGGTGGACGGCGAGGTCGTGTGGAGTTCCGACCGGTCGGTCAGACTCTCCGGAGGAGCAGCTCAGATTACCATCCCCAACGGAAGGATAACGGACATCAAGAGGATGAGGCTGTTCTTCGACAACGAGGAGAACTACTACCTCTACAGGTTCGTGCACCCGCTCTACAGGAGGGACTGAGATGGCAAGGAAGGACAAGAACGCGATAGAGTATGTCTGTCCGTACTGCTTCAGCAGGATAGACCTGAACGACGTCCACTATGTGTGCACCGGACCCACATGCGCCAAGTCATTCGCATCCGCGGCGTTCAGCATGAAGAACGTGGATGCCAAGAAGTACATCTCCAGGGACGGACTCTCGGAGATCGATCCGGAGAAGAGCCGCTACTACAGCAAGGACCCCGAGGGACCCGATGCGGTGATAGCCAAACAGCACATCATCAGGAACTCCTCCGGACTCTGCGACGTGTGCAAGCGCCCGGTCTACACCAGGGTGTGCCCCATATGTCACAACAACATACCTCCGGGAGCCGAGGAGGATGGGAACAATATCTTCGTCATCCTCGGGCCGAAGGGGGTCGGAAAGAGCCACTACATCGCCGTCCTGATCAACCAGCTGAAGAACTACGTCTCCAGCGAGTTCGACGGTGTGCTCCATGCGGCGAACGACAGCACAACGCTCCGCTACAGGGACATGTACTACCGTCGCCTGTTCGAGGAGAAGAGGAAGCTCCTGCCGACCAAATCGTTCGACATATCCAACGAATCACGCGAACCCCTGATCTACTACCTCAGGCTGTTCGATGAGGAGAGACCGAAGGTGTACACCTTCGCATTCTTCGACACCGCGGGCGAGGACCTGACCTCCAGCGACAGGATGTCGTCACTGAGCATGGATGCGTTCATCACCAACGCCGCGGGGATAGTCTACCTGGTGGACCCACTCCAGGTGAAGTACATCAACAGCAGGATCAACGTCGAGAACAAGCCCCCTGTGGGGCCGGACGTCTCCGACATACTGAACAACATCTACCAGACCATCCGCAAGAACAAGAAGATCAGGTCCAAGGACAAGA
>JBJEIK010000007.1:0-3778 GCA_051876975.1 Candidatus Methanomethylophilaceae archaeon | reverse complement strand
TACCCCTACTGACGGATATAGATTAAGAAGAATTTATTTTATTCGTTTACTATAATTCTGCTCTGATCAATAAAGAAGATGCGGCGTACCTTATCTGGGGGGTTGAAGACGAGACTCATAATATCGTTGGAACTTCATTCGACCCAAATAGGGAGAAGGTTGGTTCCGAGGAGCTGCTTTTCTGGCTTCGTAAACAGATTTCAAACAATTTGAGCTTCTTTTTTACTCCAGTAGTTGTGGATGGGTTTACTGTAGTGGTGTTGACCGTTACACCTCCGGCTTTCACGCCTGCCACTTTCTCGAATAATGCGTATATCCGGGATGGTAGCAACACGACTCTTCTCTCCAAACTTCCACAGATGAGTAGAAGAGTTTGGGATTCTCTGAATGTTCGTGAGTTTGAATTAACTCCTATCAAGATGGATTTAGATAGGCATGAGCTCGAATTGTATCTGGACTATGCTTCTATTCTCGAAAAGACAGGTTCTACGGTGTTGTCTGATGAATCGATGATTGATCTTATGGCCAAGAACAGATTCATCATCAAACAGTTGGATGGTCAATTCTCCATAACATATGTTGGTGCCATTCTTTTTGCGAAGGATTTGCGTGATTTTGATGTTCTCATGAAAAAGACCATTCGCTTGGTTCAATACCAGGGTACAAGCAAATCGAAGATAGTACGTCAAATCGAAGAGAATGGAGGATATGCTACTCAACTGACCGATACAATGCGTGATTTGTCATTGTTAATCCCAACAGAACAGGTTGTGGAAAGTGGCGGCTTGATGGTGAGTAGAGATATGTTCCCAATAGATGTGGTCCGTGAGTTGTTAGCCAATGCAATGATGCATCAGGACCTCCATGATACCAGGATGTATCTCACTATCGAGGTATTCGCAGATCGTATAGAGGTCACCAATCCTGGAGGGATGATCATCGACCGTCTGAGGGTGATAGATTGGCCTTCTGTTTCCAGGAACAGATATCTGCCGGCATGCATGCGTATGATGAAGATGTGTGAGGAGATGGGTTCTGGATGGGACAGGATGGTAGAAAGATGTGAAGAATTATTTCTTCCAGCTCCGAGATTGGAAACCGAGGAAGCCTTCACCCGCGTCACATTGTTCTGTGAAAGGTCATATACGAAGATGTCGAAGGAGGATCGGTTGTGGGCATGTTATCTTCATGCATGTTCTTTGCACAAAAACGGTAAACGTATGACGAATTCAACACTCAGATCCAGATTCGGTTTGGAATCCAAAGACACGGTTGCAATGTCTCGTTTACTTTCATCTGCATGTGATGAGGGATTGATCAAGGTGTACGATGAAGAAGCCAATACACGCGGAAAGAGCTACATTCCGTTTTGGGCTTCATGATAATGTAGCATCGGTTTCTAATCGTGTTTACTTCATGCTTTGAGTAGTTCGACCATTGCCACATTCTCCACGGCTTGGTCCTCGAAGCTCAGTGAACCTGCGATCAGCCCCAGCCTCTCAGCCTTCTCAGGGGTCGCCTCGAACAGGGAATCATCCCTGACCATTCCGATCTCCTCCAGACGTGGATCGTCGATGTCGATCAGCAGAGACACATAATCATCCCTTCCCTCCTTCGGCTTCATCTTGGCCATGGCCTTCCCGATCTGCCTCTCCCAAGCGGAATACAGGATGATCTCCGTCAGCACGGTCTTCGACCTGTTCGTACCTTCGCGGAACGCCCTCTCCGCATGCTCCGCCGCAGACAGCAAATGGTCCTTTCCGACCACCATGTCGGGGTCGACGAGCACACAGTCCCCTCTCATGGAGGTGAAGTGTCCGACCATCTGCTCGAACGTTGCATTTCCGTGCATTCCGATTACCTGAAGGTGCATCGGTTGGACATATGTTCGGTCAGCTAAATATCCTTTCGCCGAATCGCCGTACAGTTGTCCACCGTTCGTTTGCAGGAGTGTAAACCTTTATGTCATGGGTGAATGTACGGGCCCGATAGGAACACGTGAGCCATATGAGCGACGAATGGGTAAGGGTCGCAGCTCCTGCGACGACGTCAAACATCGGTGCCGGATTCGACATCTTCGGACTGGCCCTGAAGGAGCCCTACGACATCATCGAGGGAAGGAAGATCGAATCGGGGATCGTCATCTCCGAGGTCTCCGGACCCGGATCCGAAGGAATCCCCATGGATCCCGACAGCAACTCCGTCAGCATCGCTGCTGCGGAGGTCCTGAGGAGATGCGAGGCCGACTTCGGTATCGAGATCAAGATCAAGAAGGGCATCAGGCCCTGCAGCGGTATCGGATCCTCCGGTGCATCAGCAGCCGGCGGAGCGTACCTGGCCCATATCCTCTGCGGAGAGAAGCTCTCCCTGACCGAGGTCGTGCTCTGCGCGGCCCACGCCGAGAACGTCACATCCGGCGGATTCCATGCGGACAACGTCGCACCCTGTGTGCTCGGAGGGTTCACCATGATCCGCTCCTACGAGCCGTTCGAGGTCATCTCCATCAAACCCCCGGAGGATCTCGGAGTAGTCGTGGCCATGCCCGACGTCATGGTTCCCACCAAGGAATCCAGGATGGTCCTGCCCCATGAGGTCTCCGTCAAGGACCTGGTGTTCCACGTAGGAAACGCCTCCTGTCTCGTCTACGCGATGATGACCTGCGACCTGGGACTCATCGGAAGGTCCGTGAAGGATGCCGTGTTCGAGCCCGCCAGGACCAAGCTGGTCCCCCACCTGAAGGAGGCCGAGTCCGCGGCCATGTCCCATGGAGCGCTCGTTTCGTTCCTCGGAGGCTCCGGACCCTGTATTATATCATTCTATGACAAGAGCTCCCACAACGGTGAGGCAATCGCCGAGAGCATCGTCAGACTTTACGCTGAAAACGATATGAAATGCGATACCTGGATCACCGAATGCGGTGCAGGATGCAAGAGGATTTGAAATGGCAGCACACAAAGTAATCTGCTGGGACTGCGGAGCAGAGGTCGATGACCCCTTCGTCAACACATGCCCCAGGTGCGGCGGTCTCCTGACCGTCAAGATGGAACTCGAGAAAGTCAAGGAGATGAAGCCCCAGGACCTCCGCAGCACACCCATCGGTGTCTGGAGGTACGCACCCTTCATGCCCGTGGACCCCGCCCACAAGGTCTCCATCCAGGAGGGAGGAACCCCTCTGTACCCCACCAAGGCCCTCGGAGCCGAGATCGGGGTCGAGAACACCTTCGTGAAGTTCGAGGGACTGAACCCCACCGGATCCTTCAAGGACAGGGGAATGACCATGGGGGTCTCCCACGCCAAGGAGCTGGGAGCACAGGTCGTCGGATGCGCATCCACCGGAAACACCTCCGCCGCACTGGCAGCATACGCCGCCAAGGCCGGCATGAAGTGCGCCGTGTTCCTGCCCTCCGGAAAGGTCGCCATGGGAAAGCTCGCCCAGGCACTGTTCTTCGGTGCCAAGGTCCTGTCCATCGACGGAAACTTCGACGATGCCCTCGCACTGGCCAGGAAGATGGCCGACGAGAGGAAGCTGTACCTGCTCAACTCCATCAACCCCTACCGCCCCGAGGGACAGAAGTCCGTCCTGTTCGAGATCATGGACCAGCTCAACTACGAGGTCCCCGACAGGATCATCCTGCCCGTCGGAAACGCGGCCAACATCTGGGCCGTCTACAAGGCACTCACCGAGCTCGAGGAGGTCGGATGGATCGACAAGATGCCCATGCTCACCGGAATCCAGGCAGAGGGAGCCGCACCCGTCGCAAGGGCGTTCGCAGCAGAG
>JBJEIK010000006.1:0-3794 GCA_051876975.1 Candidatus Methanomethylophilaceae archaeon | reverse complement strand
CTCATGGGATCGTCACTCGCCAGGAGGATCAACGGGAAGCATCTCAGGAAGTACTTCTCGGCAGTCCTGTTCGTGATGGCATTCCTCGTCCTACTGCAGGCGGGAGGGATACTGTGAACCTTAACAGGTCCACTGCACTGACCCTGCGTGCCGGAATCGTGCTAGGGATGGTACTGATGGTCATCGGACTGATCGTCGGATCGACCGGTGGAGACGACACCATACTCCACACGGGGATACTGATCCTGATCATCTCGCCGTTCCTGGGAGTGATAGTGTCTTTCGTGTCTCTTCTGTCCGAGAGGGACTGGGTCTGGGCCATGGTGGCCGGGATCCTGATCCTCATAACCACTGTGGGCATCCTGATGAGTCTCTGACCCGGAAAACAACTTCCTCAACCCCTTCACTCTCGTGGATCGAACAAAGAATCCCTGGAGAACAGAACAATCCGAAGATATGAGAGAAGAATGGTGCAAGGGAAGGGATTTGAACCCTCGAACTCCTACGAGAATAGGCCCTGAACCTATCTCCTTTGGCCAGGCTCGGATACCCTTGCATTGAGCCTGTAACCCCCGATTGAGTCCTTGTATAAAAAAGCAGTGATGACCCCGGATACCCGGGGCCGATCCGTAGCGCAGACGTTTAGGAAAAAGACGTTTGTCCGGAGTTGCTGAATATGTTTTCGATCAAGCCTTCATGATCTTCATCCATCCACCAGACTCGTAGATGGCGAGACCTCTCACGGCCAGGATGTTCTCGAACTCTTCCCAGGTGATCACAGTGAGCCTGTCGTTCTTTCCCTTTGTGAACTGGACCCCCTCCGTCCCCTTGACCTTGCCAGGCTTGAGACCCTTGTTTTTGGCAATCGCCTGCGCTTTCTTCAGATCAATACGTTCCATTACCATCTGAGTACCCTCCTTGGCATTCGTTGAAAAACCGATTCGTATGCGTTTATTTAGCCCTTTGGAACAATTGTATCGAAACGATTGAGAAAATGTGACAATCGACATACCTGAAGGAGGCATGGAATGATTGGAGGACACAATGATCCACTGGTTTGTCCGTACATTGTAATACTTATCGTTTAACGATATATAGACAGGGCCTATAAATAACAGAAAACCGCAACCAATATCAACAACCGCCGAACTACAACAGGGTATGGTAAAGCCCGACAGGATTCTCCTTAGGTCTTCCCCCTCCGAGGACACATCGCCGGAGATGGGTCTTCTCCTCGGCCATGCATTGGCCATGGATTACAAGAGGGTGGTCATCGCAAGGGACCTGATGAAGAGCAGCACCATGATGAAGGAGGCCCTGGTGGCCGGACTGACATCCTCGGGAGCTGACGTGATCGACCTTGGATGCACATCCGCACCCGTGGCCGCGATGATGGCCAAACACGGGGACTGCGCCGTCTACATAACGGAATACCGTGAGTACGGACTCATCAGCGGATACCTCCTCATGAACCCCAACGGAAGTCTGTTCAGAAAGGATCAGATCCGCCATCTGGACAAGATATTCACCGAGAAGCAGGAGATGCCGGATTACAGGCATCTCGGAAACGTCAGGACATACAACTTCGCGACCGAGGAGTACAACAGGAGACTCCTGTCCATCCTCAAGAGTCCGGCCGGGAGCTCCCTGGTTCTCGACTGCAGCTGCGGAGTGTCCGCCGATTCCGCACCCCAGGTCCTGAACGGCATGGGTGCGGACGTGATATCCATCAACGCCCAGAGGGACAGGAACTTCATATCCCGTCCGATGGACATGACCGAGGCCGAGCACAGGAATGTCCGTCAGTTTGTGGAGAGCGACCCGGGAACCATAGGGGTGGTCCTGAACCGTGTCGGTACATTGGCAACCATATTGGACGAGAAGGGCGAGATAATGGAGGACGAGAAGGTCCTGGCCCTGATCGTCATGTTCCTGAAACCGAAACGCATGGTGGTTCCCGTCGATATGACATCACTCGTTGAGGATGCGTTCTGGGGAAGGATCGACGTGGGCATGATCACACCCTTCGATGAGGCTCCGGCCGAGGAGCGCCAGTTCATAAGGGCACCGATGGATGCGGGCCTGATCTGCGATGCAGTGGCCAGCAACGGTGCGGACATCGGATTCTACGAAGGCGGGATCATATTCGGCGACATCAGCATGATGTCCGATGGGATCTACACATCGGCCGTTGTGGCACAGATGTCCGCGGAGAACAGCCTGTACAGGATGTGCGAGGACCTGCCCGAATACTATCGCGACTCCAAGATGTTCCGTTTCGAGTGCACAAAAGATGAATTCTCTCGTATGCTGAACGAGAAACTGTCCGCGATGAAATGCGAGAACATCGAGCACACCGACGGTTGGCGGGTGAAGATGGATGGAGGATGGTTCATGGTGACGTTCGACGAGGACAACGATCAGAACGTTGTCGTCCTGGCGGAATCCACAGACCGTGCATATCTGATCGGACTCATGGAGATCGCCGGCGACATGGTCGACGAGTGCTCCAAGGGCCAGTGAAGTGATTCAGTAGATTACCTCGAGCTCCATCGGCTCCCCGTGGGAATCATAGGCGCGCCAGCTGGTCCTGTCGTAGGGCTGACATGTTATGAAATGGACACCGCCCATGTTGGCGAAGAAATCCTTGTCCGCATCGGATGGCTGATTGCAGTAGCCCGGGTGGGAATGCGCGGAACCTGCTATACTGTAATCGATCGGTGCCATCCACTGGCTCAGGAAGCTGTGGCTGTCCCCATAGACCGTACCCGGGATCAGGACCATCTCGCTGATTATGCCGTCGATCTCCCTGGTCATGCAGAGGAACTCATCGGGGTATGTGGACCTGGCGGCCTCGTTGAAGCCGTCGATGAAATCCACATCGACCCCGGTTATGCGGTTCATAGCGCATTCACCAGCTTCTCACGGACCCTGGAGAAGAAGTCCATATTGAACCTTATGAAACGGGCCTTCTTGTTGGACATCATGAACTCCACCTTCGTCATGCCGTCCATGGGATACTCCCTCTGCCCGTCCAGAACGATGAGGCACTCCTTGTCCAGGACGCTCTCGATGGTGATCTTCGACGTGGCCGGAACTATGAACGGCCTGGAGGAGAAACGGTAGGCCGCCATGGGAACGATCATCAGGGCGTTGACATGCGGCTGTATGTACGGTGCCCCGAGGCTCATGGCGTAACAGGTGGATCCGGTGGGCGTGGAGACTATGACACCGTCGGAACGGAGCTCGCATGCGAGTTCGTCATCCACGTAGATCTTGTAATGGCGGATCTTGGCAACGGACGCTGTGTGGACCACGGCCTCGTTGACCGAGTCCGGAAGATACTGCCCATCATACCAGGTACTCAGCTTGAAGCGGGACTCGATTATGTAGTCCTCACGCAGAAGCCTGTCGATGCCCTCCTTGATGTTGTCGTGGTCGATCTCCGCCAGGAACCCGACGCTGCCGCCGTTGATCCCGATGACCATCGCATCGGTGTTCTGGAGTGCACGCAGAAGTGTGCCGTCACCTCCGATCACGATCACGATGTCCACATCCATCTCGTTCAACGGGACCCCCTCGAGACCCATCATGTCGGCGATGTCCTTGTCCAGGAAGTAGGTGTGTCCCTGCAGGGCATCCATGACCTCCTGTGTGTATCCCACCGCATTCCTGATCGATGTGTTGGTGTAGATCCCGTACCTGTGCTCCAGGACCTCCTCCTTGTGCATCACGAAATCGTAGACCTTCCTGCTTCCCACGGCAAGGAAATTGGAGCGGTGGTCGAGGTCGAA
>JBJEIK010000005.1:0-3825 GCA_051876975.1 Candidatus Methanomethylophilaceae archaeon | reverse complement strand
AAGACCTCAGGCTTGTTGTTGATCAAGTAGTTGGCGAACATGTAGAACAGGATATCCTCGATAATGGCGATGGGAATCTGCGTGACTGCGAACGTGGTCAGGAAATTGGTGAGACCTCCCCAGTTCAAGGACATCTGGAAAGCGGTCATGACGTAGGTGCACAGATCGGCTATGACCGCCGCACCGAACATGCTGGGTCCGACGTTGGCCCCGGCCTTGCGGAGCAGTTTCCAGATGACGATACCGCAGAGCGGTCCGAATATTCCCATGGAGAAGACGTTGGCCCCGAGGGTCGTTATACCGCCGTGGGCGAGCAGGATCGCCTGGAAGAGCAGGACGATCGTAGAGAGGAACGCAGTGGCGCTCACTCCGTAAAGAACGGCTGACAGGCCCGTTCCCGTAGGGTGGGAACTGGAACCGGTAGCAGAAGGCAGTTTGAGGGATGACAGAAGGAAGATGAACGCTCCCGAAAGGGCGACGGTCATCTTCTGCTCAGGATGCTCCCTCATCAACCTGATGACAGCCCTCGCTCCGAAAACCACGAATGGTATCGCGAGAATGAACCAGAGGGCGCACCAGATTGGATCTAGGTATCCTTCCATTATATGCATTAGACATTCACACCTGTATTCTTATCCGTCCATATGCGACGGGAGAACCACGTTTTCACGCTACCAATAGATATCGGACGATTGTACGGTTTTCAACTATTTAACGCTCTGGACAATGCATCCAACTTGAGTGGATGGATATGGGCCTATTTTCCAATCTAGATCTATGTAAACCGATAATTCCATACAATTTCTTAACAATGTTGACCTTGTTGCATCCAGCAGTAATTAAACTGTCTCCGATGATGGATACATACGGATAGAAGAAGGGCCATACATCCGACCTTATCAATGGATGATTATTGATACATATTTCTGTTTTATACGGTAGGGGGGTATAGAAATTGGAGGATAGAACCGACGGTCTACGAATCAACAATCGGCCATGGAACGGGAGACGGGTGAACGGGGAAGGGATGGAGAGAAGTGGGAATGGGGGGAAGTCCCCCGGTTTGGAATGTGATCAGCCCTTGTAGTAGATCATCGAGTTGCAGATGGTAGCGGCGATGTTGGATCCTCCCTTGCGTCCCTTGGGGACGATGAAGGGGATGTCGCGCTCCATGATGACCTCCTTGGACTCGACGACGTTGACGAATCCCACAGGGGCTCCGATGATGAGGGCGGGCTTGACCTCGCCGGCATCGATGAGCTCCGCGAGCCTGACGAGTGCGGTGGGTGCGTTTCCGATGGCGAAGATCACGGGGTGCTCCTTGGCGATCTCCGCTCCCCTCTCCATGCACACGGTGGCCCTGGTGCATCCGCGGGACTTGGCCTCTGCCACGACATCGTCGTTGCTGATGAAGCAGTGAACCTGTCCGCCGTATGCGGCGAGCTTCTTCTTGTTGATACCTGCGGCGGCCATCTTGGTGTCGGTGACGATGTGGGCACCGTTCCTGATCGCCTGGATACCGATGTTCGCGGCATCCTCCGAGAACACGAGGTTGTCGGCGTAGTCGAAATCCGCCGATGTGTGGATGCACCTCTTCACGATGGAGAACTGGGGCTCGGGCCATGTCCTGCCGTTCAGCTCCTCCGTGATGATCTGCATGCTCCTCTTCTCGATCTCCTCTGGTTTAACTATCTCTATAGCCATCATATCACCTTAGATTCTGTATCCTCTGGGTGTTATCATGCGTCCGTTGCTGACATATGTCTGCGAGTTGCCTATGATGACAATGCTGAACATGTCCACGTCCGCCTTGTCCAGATCGCCTAATGTGGTGATCTGCGCCCTCTGATCCTCCCTTCCGGCGTTCCTCACGATCCCGACGGGTGTCTCAGCCGAGCGGTGTTTGAGCAGTATCTGCTGCGCCTGGTTAAGGTATTCGGTCCTGGTCTTGCTCTTGGGGTTGTAGAGACAGACGATCATGTCACCGATTCCGGCGCAATCCACGCGTTTCATGATGAGGTCCAGGGGCGTCATCAGGTCAGAGAGGCTGATGATCGCCAGGTCGTGCATGAGGGGTGCCCCCAGAACGGATGCCGCTGTGGATGCCGCGGTCATACCGGGGACGGTGTCGATCTCGATGTCCGCTTTCATCTCATCGGCCAGCTGGTAGATGATACCGGCCATGCCGTAGATACCGGAATCTCCCGAGGAGATCATGGCCACATCCTTGCCGGACATGGCGTCCTCGATGGCCATCCTGCACCTGTCGACCTCCTTCATCATCCCGGTAGCCTTGTACTCCTTGTCCGGGAAAATGGGTTTCATCATGTTCACGTATGCTGTGTACCCTGTGACGATGTCGGCGTTCTGGATGGTCTCCGCCGCCTTGAACGTCATGTGCTCCTTACCGCCGGGTCCGAACCCGACCACATGAAGTCTTCCTGTCACGGGATCACTCCTTCGCCTGACGGAACTCCGTCGTGAAGTGCTTGTCGTACAGCTTGGAGAGGTCGTACTCATCTCCGAGGAAGTCTCCCACGACGGTCAGTGCGGTCTTCTTGATACCGGCCTCCTTGACCTTCTGTGCGATGTCGGCAACGGTTCCGATGACAATCTTCTGGTCGGGCCATGTCGCTTTGTAGACGACAGCGACGGGAGTGGTGGGCTCGTATCCTCCCTCCAGGAGCTGCTGTGTGAGCTCCTCCATGAATCCGACGGAGAGGAAGATGACCATGGATGCGTGGTGTCTCGCCAGGTCCACGAGCTTCTCCTTCTCGGGCATGGGGGTCCTTCCCTCCATCCTGGTGAGGATGACGGTCTGACTCTTTCCGGGGAGGGTGTACTCCTTGTTCAGGACAGCCGCGGTTCCGAGGAAGGAACTGACACCGGGGATGACCTCGTATGTTATCCCGAGCTTGTCCAACCTGTCCATCTGCTCCCTGTGTGCCCCGTAGATGGCGGGATCCCCGGTGTGCACGCGGACGCATTTCTTCCCGGCCTTCTCAGCCTCCTCCATGACGTCGATGACCTCATCAAGGTCCATCAGGGCGCTGTTGTAGATCTTGGCACCCTCCTTGTGTCCTGCCAGGACCTCGGGGTTCACGAGCGATCCGGCGTAGATGATGACGTCGGCATCGTCGATGAGCCTTTTTCCCTTGAGTGTCAGCAGTTCGGGGTCGCCGGGACCCGCTCCAATGAATGAGATCATCTTAGTTCACCTTCTTCTTGATCAAAACCGTTGTGAAGTACCCGTACTCGCGGTCGACGATCATGGGGCCGACATATTCCCCTTCCATACCGACATTGCTGATGACGGTGGCGCAGGAGATGTCGATCCCCTTGGAGGCCATCATGTCGGCGATCATGCCGATGGATTTGAAGGCCTTCATGACGACGACGTTGTCGAAGTTCTCTAATGCGGAGTCCAGGAGTTTGGAGTTCTCCTTGGCCACGGGGACCACTGCGAGTCCCTCGTTGCCGATCATCAGGGGCAGACCGGCCACGGCGGCGCCGTGACAGAAGGACGGGATCCCCGGAACGACCTCGGTCTCGTATCCCCTCGCCCTGATGGCACCGTCTATGTACATGTAGGTGCTGTAGACACCCACATCACCGAGGGTCACCATGGCGATGTCCTTGCCCTGGTCCAGGAGTCCGCACATGCGGTCCATGGCCTCGGCCCTGCACTTCTCGCGGACACTGTCATCGGGGTTCATGCTGAACAGGAATTCCACGATCTCCTTGCCGGATGTGTCGACAGCCGGTTTGATGATGTCAAGGGCGACGCTTCCCTCGCCGAGACTCTTCACCGGGTAACCGATGATG
>JBJEIK010000004.1:0-3825 GCA_051876975.1 Candidatus Methanomethylophilaceae archaeon | reverse complement strand
TGGAATCAGTCCTGAAGCGGAGAAGTTCATCAACGACCTGCTTGAGAAGAACCAGAAGGTCGGATACGGAATCAAGATCTACCTGTCCGGTTTCGCATGCTCCGGACCCCAGTTCGGAATGTCCTTCCAGGAGAAGGCCGCAGACGGAGAGCACATCGACGAGACAGCAACCGGTTTCCAGATGTACTACGACGATGAGACCAAGGAGGCCCTGGACGAGTGTGTCATCGAGTTCATCGACGACCCCAACTTCGGTACCGGACTCACCATCCGCAACCCCAACTTCAACGGATGCGCCTCCTGCGGCGGCGGATGCCACTAAACGTCAAATCACGGTGGGGACACCCCACCATACCCCTTTTTCCACTGTTCCGTCTGTCTATTTCTTCGATCACCCGTCCCGCATTCATTGTGATTGCGATAGGATTGGATGCTATCGGAGAATGGCCTTTTCATCCCTGACCGTGGGAACAGGTTGACCGATGCCCTGCTTGAAGCAACCGATCGATCCCCGACTGACGGACATGACATATACCGTCAACCCCTCCCCCTGAACACCAAGGTCATTCTCAGGAGGGAACCGATGAACTACATCTCACATCCCCGCATCAAGCCGGACAGCGTCGAGGAGCGCAGATATCAGGTCAGGATGGCACAGGGCTGTCTCGACCGCAACACCCTCGTCATACTTCCGACCGGTCTGGGGAAGACCATCGTCGCCCTCCAGATCATCGCCGAGAAGCTCTCGTCGGGGAAGGTCCTCATCCTCGCACCCACGAAACCCCTGGTGGGGCAGCATCAATCTACTTTGGAACAGTTCCTTCTGGATGCCGAGGTCGGGATGATGACCGGGAACATGAGCCCGGCCAAGAGAACTGAGATGATGGCGTCCGCGGACGTGATCATCTCCACACCGCAATCCGTGGCCAACGACCTGGAGGCGGGGAGGTACACCCTGGACGGATTCTCCCTTGTGATATTCGATGAGGCGCACAAGGCCGTCGGAAACTACGCATACGTGAGGGTCGCCGCATTCTGTGACAAGAGCATCCGCTGCATCGGCATGACAGCATCCCCCGGTAGCGACACCGCCAAGATCGAGGAGGTGTGCATGAACCTGGACCTCAGGCGCATAGACATCAGATCGGATGACGACCCCGATGTGTCACCCTATGTCCATGACACATACGTCAACAGGATCGAGGTGAACCTCCCCTCAGACCTGGTGGACGTGATATCGTTGATGAAGGCGATGCTCGACCATTATGTCTCGGAACTTGTCAGTCTCAAGCTGATGAACCCCAACTGGCCCGCATCCACCAAGCATCTCCTTGTGATAGGGCAGAACCTGCAGGCCAGACTGTCCAGGGGGGAGAAGACCGCGATAGTGTTCAGGGGACTCACCGTCCAGGCGATCTGCATCAAGGTCCTCCACGCCATAAACCTGGCCGAGACACAGAGCATGAGCGCACTAAGGTCGTATCTGGCGAAGATGGAGTCTGAGGCGAAGGCCGCCAAGGGCGGAAAGGGTGCCAGGGAGATCATGAACCGTCCCGAGTATCCCGGGATCAGGACCATCGTGGACAGGAGCAATGCGGAGCATCCCAAGATACCGCGCGTCATGAGCATCGTCAGCAGGACCATCTCCGAGGGGAACGGATCCAAGGTAATGGTTTTCGCCCAGTACAGGGAGACCTGCGAGCTCTTGGCATCCAAGCTGGAGAACATCCCCGGCGCCAAGGTGGCCAAACTCATCGGACAGGCGAACGGGGGTCTGAAGCAGAGGGAGCAGATCGCGCTCCTGGAATCCTTCAGGGCCGGCGAGTACAACGTGGTCGTGTCCACATCGGTCGGCGAGGAGGGTCTCGACATCTCAAGCACGGATGCGGTGATATTCTACGAACCGGTGCCTTCCGAGATAAGGACCATCCAGAGGAGGGGACGTACCGGCAGGAAGAACGATGGGGAGGTCTTCGTCCTTATAGCCAAGGGCACCATGGACGAGGTCTCGGACCGCTCAAGCGCCCAGAAGGAGCAGGCCATGAGGCAGAAGCTGGAGAAGCTCAGCGAGGACCTCAGCAGGGGAAGGTCCGACATCCTCAGGAAGAACCAGCTCAGGCTGGACGGTTTCTGAAACAACCCTTATACCGACCTCCGACATCAGGGTCATCATGCTCTATTCTGACCTCGCGGAGACATTCGAAAGACTCGAATCCACAAGCAGCCGTCTCGAGATGACCACTATCCTCGCAGACTTCCTCCGCACGGTCGACACATCCGAGATCAGGGATGTGGTGTACCTCTGCCAGGGGAAGATCCATCCCGATTTCGTACCCGGCGTGTTCGGAATGTCCGACAAGCTCGTGCTCGATGCCCTGGAGGAACAGTCCGGGCACTCCAAGAAGAAGGTCAACGACCTGTGGATAAAGACGGGTGATCCCGGACAGGTCGCGGAACAGGTCCTCGGGAGGAAGATACAGAAGGACCTCTTCTCCTTCGGCAACGATGCGGACGAAGGGGAGAAGGACCTCCCGATCTCCGAGATAGTCAGGATCCTCAGGAAGATGGAGACCGACTCCGGACAGGACACGAAGAAGGGTGACCTGAAGGAGATACTCAAGATGATCTCCCCCAAGGGAGCCCGTTACATCTGCAGGCTCGTCACCGGCAGGATGAGGATTGGTGCCGGGGACATGACCATCCTGGATGCGCTCGCGGAGGCATTCGCCACCAAGGAGGACCGTCCCGCCATCGAGAGGGCGTTCAACGTCACATGCGACATCGGTCTCATAGCCGAGACCATAGCCACCGGCGGGATGGAGGCCATCGGGAGGATCGGGGTCTCCGTCGGGAATCCCGTGAAGGTCATGCTGGCCGAACGTCTCCCGTCGGTGTCCGAGATAGTCGAGAAGATGGGCGGAAAGTGCGCCATCGAGTACAAATACGACGGGATCAGGGTCCAGGCCCACATCGGGAAGAACGGTGTGCGGCTGTTCTCCAGGAGGTTGGAGGACCTCACGAACAACTTCCCCGACATCGCACGTCTCCTGCGCAGCAGGTGCAGGGGTGAGGAGGCGATCATCGAGGGTGAGTGCGTCGCGGTGGATCCGGAGACGGGATTCATGCTCCCGTTCCAGAACGTCACCCACAGGCGCAGGAAGAACGACATGGAATCCGCCATCGAGAAGGTCCCGGTGAGGATCTTCATGTTCGATATCCTGTACCTCAACGGCAAGGACCTCACGAACACCCCCTATCCCGAGCGCAGGAGGATCCTGGAGGAGTCGTTCATCATCGGCGAGGTCATCCAGATGACCACGATGAAGGTCGTCTCATCGCCCGAGGAGGGGGAGGAGTTCTTCTCCAGCGCCATAGGGTCCAGATGCGAAGGCATCATGGCCAAGTCCGTCGCGGACAACTCCGTCTACCGTGCCGGTTCCAGGGGATTCCTGTGGATCAAGTACAAGAAGGACTACCAGCAGGCGCTCACGGATTCGTTCGATCTCGCCGTCGTGGGAGCGTTCTACGGCATGGGCAAGAGGGCGGGGAAGTACGGTGCGCTCCTGATGGCGGCGTTCGATCCGGACACCGGCAGGTTCGGAACCGTCTGCAAGCTCGGGACGGGATTCGACGATGCCTTCCTGGATGCCATGCCCGCACTGTTGGACGGCACCAAGACGGATACAAAACCATCCATCCTGGATGCGGAGATGGTCCCGGACGTGTGGTTCGAGCCCAATGTCGTCCTGGAAGTTGTGGCGGCGGAGATCACACTGAGCCCTGTGCACACCGTGGCGAAGGATGTCATAAAGGAAGGATAGATCG
>JBJEIK010000003.1:0-3861 GCA_051876975.1 Candidatus Methanomethylophilaceae archaeon | reverse complement strand
GCATGGATCCTCGGAATCTGAGAATACAGCCTCACACGATACTGATTCGGACGATCCCACCACATCTGGATCAAAAACCGCATCCAACCAGGATCAGGAGACATACCACATTCAATCGGATCAATTATGAAAAAACAGCCCGGGAAACCGGGCATCTTATCAAAAGATGGTGCCGGGGAAGGGATTTGAACCCTCGAACTACTAAAGACAGGATCCTAAATCCTGCGCCTTTTCCAGACTCGGCAACCCCGGCTACAATCCTCGGTATGGGCAGGGGTTTAATATGTTATCGGTTCGGCTCTTCGAATCTGGCATTGTCGCCGGACTCGTTGTAGACGTATCTCATCCCGCGGGTCTTCCCCTCCTTCTTGAGGATGCCTGCGGCCACTAGGGAATCCAACTTCATGCGGACGGATTGTTCCCCCAGATCTATCCAGGATGTTGCCTCTGTGAGGGTGAAACGACCTTTCTCCTTCGCCTTTGCTGATAGGATCCTCGTGTTCTCATCCATATTCTTGAGGAGGTCCAATGATTCCATCCTATCGATTGCGATGGCATATGCCTGATGTATTCCCTCTATGGAGAATCTGACGAGGGGCGTGTAAGAACCCGTTTTCTCCGCATGCATCGCCAGAATGTTATACGTTGTCATGTCCTTGCAGATGATGGAACCGATATCGCATAGCATGCTGTTGTTGATCCCGCAGGCCTTCAGATATAGGTGGAAGAGGAATGTTGCTGTAATGGAGTTCCCGTTTTCGAAGGGTCTGATGCTCTCGAACTCGTGGACCATCAAAACGGCGGTTGATATCGGGTCCATAGAGGATGTTTCCATCCATTCCATCAGATTCGCCAATTCATTGCGGATGTTCTCGTGAGGGCAAGGTGTGAACTCCCTTCCGTTGGGGGCCATCTTCGGTTCGGTGGAATGACGGAAGTCGTCGTGTTCGGAATTCTCGATCAATCTGCGACGCATGTTCCTGATCGTGTTGGTGGACCAGGGGAGTTCCGTCTGCGTGGACATGTCTATGCTGTCGAGAATTCTGTCCTCTGAAATCTCACGCTGTTCATCCAACCTCCATCCTATGTTGTTCTCCATGGAGTTATGGATCCTTTTGGTGCGTTCTTCTGATGGTATGAGGTATTCTTCCAGATCCGCGTCCATCTTCATGATCTCGGTGATCATCCTCTTGTGCACATGATTTAGGGACACTCCCGGATCGAAGGGTACCTTCATTCTATGGTGTATCTGATATGAATCCAACCTTATCTTTGAATAATCTATTGTTTTATTATAATCAGATACCATTATTATATGCATAAACATCCATATTATTTATACTATAGTCTATTTTAATATCTTATTACAATAATAGATTATTCAAATTGGTTTTCTGTATTCACGGATCCTGGAAACGGCATCCTCTGTGGGACCTGCTATACGGTCATTACCGATGGGACATACGGCGATACAACGACCACACGGAGAGATGCCTTCCCTTGCGAGTCTCTCCGAATTACCGACACATAGGGTCTTATCTACGAGTCCCTCGGGATAATGATGGTCGGGAACCGCAGAAACCGGACACACCCTGGTGCATTTCCTGCAACCGATGCAGATCCTTTCCGTAATCGGTGAATCAGCCGGCAACTGTGCATCGGTGATGACCGATGTGAACCTGATGCGGGGTCCGTTACGTGGTGTGAGGAGCATGTTGTTGTATCCGAAGTTACCGAGACCTGCGAGATATGCCGAATGACGGTGGGAGAAGAATGAATCCGGCCTCTGTTTCAATCCCACGATGCCATGATATCCGTCACGGGGAACATACACAGCATGATGTCCGAGGGCCAACAACTCCAGAACAACCCTCTCGGCCAACTGGTCCAACATGTTGTTGACGACACCGTACAGATGATTGTAGTAGATCGATGGGGCGGTCTCGAGAATCGTGTTCTGGATGGGTATTCCGAATACGATCACGGATCTCGCACCGGGCATTATGTCCTTGGGTCTGCAACCGACTTCTATGCGGGCGGATACCAAGGGATCCGTCTCCCATGATGCGGCATCGGCGACTCCGAAGTCAACGATACCGTTGTCCCTCAACAACGATCCCATATGCTCCCTCAATCCCTGTGGGTCCATGTCCATGCGATGCATCATCGTATACTAACCCGTGTCGGACAGAAAGGATGATGTCCATGCCCGATTATGATGTCCCCATGACGGACCTTATGGCCGAAGGGGAGGAAGCTCTGGAAAGGGGAGACACCTACATCGCGAGGGACATCTTCGAAAAGCTTGCATCCGATGGTGATCCGGAGGCCATGTATCGTCTCGGGATCATCTGCAGGGATGGCGGCAGGGGGGTGGTCCCGGACCGGGAGGAGGCACGCAGATGGTTCTCCCGTGCGTCCAAACTCGGTCACACAAAGGCTCACGAATCCCTGCTGGCGATGAACTCCCATTCCGATTACATCACCGTCTTCACCGAGAAGGGGTACGGAGGGAACTACGGCGGCGAGATGTCTCGTTTCAGACGCTGACGTCTGACATCGGATTCAGTCAACCCAGCCAGATTTAATATGGATGTACAGATACGTCATCTCATTGAGGTTTCAAAATGTCCAATCTACTCGCTGATGGAGGAAAACAGCTCCTCCTGGGAAACGAGGCGATCGTGAGGGGTCTCCTGGAATCGGGGACCGGTTTCGCCTCCACCTATCCCGGAACACCTTCCTCCGAGATAGGAAACATCCTCGAGAAGATCTCGTCCGATGCAGGACTCTATTTCGAGTTCTCGACGAATGAGAAGGTGGCCTTCGAGGTATCCGCGGCAGCCGCTTCCGCCGGTGTCAGGTCGTTCACCTTCATGAAGCACGTCGGTCTCAATGTGGCCGCGGATCCGATGATGACCCTCGCCTATTCCGGAGTCAGGGGCGGAATGCTCATCCTCTCCGCCGACGACCCGTCCGCACACAGCTCCCAGAACGAGCAGGACAACCGTTACTACTCCACTCTCGCACTTCTCCCCATGATGGAACCCTCCACACCCCAGGAGGCCAAGGACATGGTCTCGGAGGCATACAGGGTTTCCGAGGAGCTCACCCTTCCGCTGATATACAGGACCACGACCAGGGTCAACCACGCCCGCGGTGTCGTCAACCTGTCGGACAGGGTCCAGCCGGTTGCCAAGGGACACTTCGACAGGGATGTCGTCCGTTTCGTCAACGTTCCCGCCAACGCAAGGATCAACAGGAAGAGACTCCTGGAGCTCTACGTAAAGGCGGCGGAGATGTCCGAGGAGTCCCCTCTGAACTTCATCGAGGGAGACGGTGATATCGGTATCATAACATCGGGTGTGTCCTACACCTACGTGAAGGAGTTCGTCAAGGGAGTCTCCATACTCAAGCTCGGATTCACCAACCCGCTGCCGGAGAGGAAGATCGCATCATTCATCCAGGGGAAGAAGGCTGTCATCGTGGTCGAGGAGTTGGAGCCCTTCGTGGAGGACCAGGTCCTGAGGATCTGCGCCCAGAACCACATCGACGTCCCCGTCTACGGAAAGAGGACCGGACACCTCCCCAGGGCCTGGGAGTTCTCGCCCGACACACTGTCGGGCATCAGAGACATCGTCCAGGTCGAGGAGTTCGCGAAGCCCCTGCCCGCGTCCGACGTCAAACTGCCCAGCAGGCCCCCGACACTCTGCGCCGGATGCCCCCACAGGGGACTGTTCGGTGCCACCAAGAAGGCCGTCGGAAGCAAGGATGTCGTCTACTGTTCCGACATCGGATGTTACACCCTGGGTGTACAGGCCCCGTTCAACGCGGCGGATTTCATCATCTGCATGGGAGGAG
>JBJEIK010000002.1:0-3869 GCA_051876975.1 Candidatus Methanomethylophilaceae archaeon | reverse complement strand
GTGCAGAGTGCCCTGAGATGGTCTCTCTCCCTGTGGTCCAATGCCATCATGAGTCCGTCCCATCCGTCAAATTCCATGTCGGATTGGATGTCTTCTGACGATCCGGCATCTTCATCACCGTCATACTCGACGGACATCATCCCAGTGACATCCTCCAGGTCCCTCTGTGCGGAGTCCACGGCACCCCTGTCCAGGTTCAGCCTCATGTTCCGTCCTTTGAGAAGTGCGGAGAGGTCTCCTGACATCCTTTCGTATTCTTCGGATGATATGCGGATGGTGTTTCCCCTCCTGTCCTTGGGGACAGGGATGGTATCCAGGGGGTTGCGGATCGCCTCCTCGATCATCTCGTAGACCCAGTCCTCCAGGTCACCCTCGCGCGACATGCCGATATCAGCCGCATACAGCACGGTCGCGATGAAGCTCTCCAGGTCTGTGTCCCCCACCTCCCTATAGATGATATGGAATCTCCTGTCTCCGTCGTATACGGGTGAATCCTCGAAGACGGTGATATCCACCACCCTGCGGGGACCTCCCAGGTTCTCGACGATGTCGAATCCCGTCTTCTCCACCATGATTTTGCTGACGGTCCCGACGATGGAGTTGAATTCGTCGACGATGTCCTCCGGGTCGTCGACCCGGTCATATCCGAAGAGGTCTGCGAGCCTTTCTATGTCCCCCGCGGAGAACCTTCCCGGAGGGTGTGAGAACATGTCGGTGACGGATGCATCGAGGCATCTGTTCCCGTAATCGCAGATCGCCCCTATGTCGATGCCTTTGACCACGGCATAATCGGACAGGAACTTGAAATCCTCCTCTTCCCCATGGTTGTCGGCGATGAGGTGGAGCTGCTCCATCACCTCTTCGGGATCCTCGTCGGAGCATGCCATCTCGGACATCCTCAGTCTGATGTACCCGTCGTCGGAATCGACCCATTCGCCCCTCCTCAGGCATCCCCTCCAGTAGAGATAGTATTGATACTGCCTGTCGTCCATGATGTTGTAGTCGCCGTATTCCATCGGACATGGGATCCAGGGTGTCATCTCCGCATCGAGGTACAGCTCCTTGTTCATCCTTTTGAGGAATCCTTCCCTGGTGATCGGAGACCTCTTCTTCACGGGCTTTCCCATCCTTTTGCTGATCACCTTGGTGTAATCCGGGTTGAGATAGCATTTCTCCATCCTCCCGTGGTCGAGTCCCTTCTCGATGAGCATGGCGATGATGACGTTGTGGACCAGTTCCGATGCGGATTCCATCACGTCATCGATGGAGAAGCTGTACGTTCTGTCATCCACAGGTTTCATTCTGAGGTCCTTGGACAGTTCCTGGTACGGGAGATATGGTTCCTCCCTCTCCTTCATGCCGAAGTATTCGTGTACGGTCCAGGATCCATTCCTGTGAGAGGCGGACTCCATGCATCCACATAGGAGGTTCGCATGGTCGTCAGTCAATTCCAGGACATCTGTCCAGTCCATAGGTGTCATCCTAATGACCGAACGGAGGGAGAACATCCTGTTTCCATCGTCGATGGCCCTGTCGAGCAGGACTGGGAACAGGTCGGTTGTGCGGCAGTCGACCATCACCCCTTTGCGGATGTCATGGGCGATCATGGTGTCGGCGATGGTGCGTTCGGTGAGTCCCGACATGTCGCAGTAGTGGTCCAGGATCTCCGATAGTGTATCGATCACCGTCTTCGGCTTCTCGGATCTGATGATCGTTTCGTTGATGTACATCCACAGGTATCCCGAGTCGGAATCGATGTACCTTCCGGATTCCATCATGCGCTTCCAGTATCTGTAGTACCGGAGCTTCCCTTCGGAGTTCATGTACCCCTTGCCTTCGCGGTCCGCGGATTGGACGTATCTGCATTCATCATCCGGGCCTGCGGACATGGCCTTCTCGATCTTCCTCCGATCGGTGTTCCTGAGCAGATACGGATTCACGCAGTTGATGATGGTGCCGCATCCGTTGCGGGATTCCCCTCCGATCGGGCGGACGTTCAGGAGTGCGCGTTCGCGCTTCTCGGGGACGATCGTTCCGTCGAGGCTTCCCTTGACGATATCCGAGAACATGTAGTCCCTCGGTTCCTTCCCTTTCCCGATGTCCAGCAGGAAATCGCAGAGTCCGTTGAGGAATTCCCTCATCACCTGTCTGTTGGCGGCCCTGTCGTATTCCACGATGACGGATCTCCTCCCGCGGGGGAAATCCATCCCTTCGTACAGTTCGAAGCCGGTGGATGTGGGTCCGTTGCCGAACACATCCCAGAAGCCGTGTCCGTCGGTCTCCATCTTATCCATGATGCATGCGAGGGCTGTGGAGAACCTTTCGCGGAACCCGTCCGTCGTCTCGTCATCGGAGATATGGGTCATGTAGGACAGCACAACCTCGGGTATCGGTTCGGGGAGCCTGCGGATGGAGTCCGCTATCGCCGCATCCCTGCTGAACAGGTCGTAGAAGTTGACATGGCTGATGCGGCATCCATGGGACAGTCTGTAATCCAGATCGAACAGCAGCGTTCCCCTGTCCGTGGACCGGCATGGTTTGTCCAGGATGGTGTCCAGGATCGTCTCCGCCGTCTCATTGTCGATGTCTGTGTATTCCATCTCGGAGGCGAGCATCCTGAGATATCCGGAATCCGCTTTGACGTATTCTCCCTTCTTCAGACAGTCCCTCCAGAAGAGGTAGTAGTCTATGTTCGCCTGGTCGGGTTTCCCGTTCCACTCGAGTGGGACGAATCCGCACTCCCTTCCCTTCATGGTCGAGAGGTTCCTGTAGAATCCGGCATCCTTCATACTCATCATCCTAATGTTCACAGGGACCCGCGTATTCCGTCGAGGTGATGTCCCGGGATCGTCCCGTCCTCGATGAGGTCGGAACCGATGATCCTCCTGGATTTCCCGTTGATGGATTCTATCCTCTTGACGGGTCTGCGTCCCTTCGTCTTCCCGCCTTCGGACAGGATGGAGACGTATTCCCTCTCCTCATCGGTGAGGGCCGAGATCAGTTCCGCATAATTGCCGATATCACCGTCTCTTGCTTCCCCTCCGAGCACCGAGCGCAGCTCCCCGATGTAATCCTCCAGGAGCACACCGTTCTCGATGATGACGTCCCCGACGGTATCCATGGCCTTCGAGTTGATGGAATCCGTCATCCTGGTATCGATCTCGGGGGACGACTCCTCCATGATGATGGATGAGAGGATGTTCCTCTCCTCATCCGTGAGCAGGGATGCCAGGTTTCTCCAGGGGTTGTCGGATGCCGGGATCGGAACCTCCGTCACCTTTTCCCTGACGGTCTCCTCTTCCGTGTCCTCGACCCTCATGATCTCCGTGACATGGGCAAGGTCGGATTCCGCATCGGTGACGGCCTTGGTGTCCAGTGTGATCTTCCTGTGGGAGGATATCCTGGGCTTTCCCCTTCCGTCCTTGTGTTTCTTGGCGATCCCACGGATCTCCTCTGGTTTCAACTCACCGAAGGAGTCGACCTTGCCGTTTCCTCCGCGCATCAGGGATGCGATGGACTTCACCAGACCCTTCAGTTCGGTCTGGAAGGTGCTCCCCTCCAGGTTGTTGATGCCCATGTACTCCAGCTCCACACCCTGGATATGGGCGTAGAATCTGCAGGTCTTGATGGAGAACCTCCTCTTGAACTCGGTGAGCTTGTTCCCGTATCTTCTGGAGCATTCGGCCAGACATTCGTTGATGGCATCCAGGCAATCCTCTGTCAGTTCTCCGCAGATGGATGACGGGGTGTCCCCGAGGTAGGATATTGCACCTGCATTGAGGCGTCCCCCTTTCCCGGAGACTATCTGCCACAGGACGATGAATGCCAGGGGTATCCAGTGGTCTTTGCCGGAGTCCTCCAAGAGCATC
>JBJEIK010000001.1:0-3879 GCA_051876975.1 Candidatus Methanomethylophilaceae archaeon | reverse complement strand
AGACGAGAGTCAGGGGAGCTGTCAAATCGATCATCAGGACCCTCTATAGGGAGATGGATGAGGGAAGCTTAGAAGATGGTTCATCCTAGACGATATTTACTGATAGTATCAGCCGTCCGGATAGATCATAAGGAGAACCGCCCCCGGAGGGGCGTAAGATGGTTCACTTCAGGTATTCAGAGTATTTATCTTCATGATCGGTGTTGCTTCACACCTCGATCTCCACGGTGCTTCCCTTCTGGTCGTCCCTGCGCCTGACGATGATCTTCCTGTCGATCTCCTGCTTCAGGGCCTCCACGTGGGAGATTATACCGATCAGGTTGTCGCCGTCGCTCAGCTGCACCAGCACGGAGATGGCCTGTTTCAGAGCCTCCGGGTCAAGGGATCCGAATCCCTCGTCCACGAACAGGGTGTCGATCCTCACGCCTCCCCTCATCCTCTGGACGGCATCTGAAAGTCCCAGTGCCAGTGACAGTGCCGCGAGGAAGGATTCACCGCCGGAGAGGGTGGATGCGGGCCTCCTGCTTCCGGTGTAGTTGTCCAGTATGTCGATGTCCAGTCCTCCCTTGGAACGCTTGTCCGCGCTCTCCGGCCTCCTCTTGAGCTCGTACCTTCCGCCGGTCATCCTCTTCATGCGCTCGTTGGCGTAGATCAGCACCCTGTCGAAGTACATCCCCTGCATGTAGGACTCGAAGGTGATCCTCATCTGGTTCTCGCCGTTGAGGACCTTCGAGAGCATGATGAGCTCCTCCGCCTCCTTGCCCATCGCCTTGAGGGTGTCCAGTCCGGCCCTTATGATGGACGCGCAGCGGTCGTTGCCCACCATCCTCCTGTCCAGGACCTTGATCTCCCCGTCCATGGATGCCATCCTCCCGTCCAGTTGGACCAGGGCCTCCTCCATTGCCGATGTGTCGACCCTCTCCTTCCCCTCCGTCTCCCTCTCGAAGTTCTCCACGAGGGTCCTGGCTGAGCCGATCTCGGAATCGAATGCGGATACCTCCCTCTCAAGTACGGGGATCTCGGACTCGCGTTTCAGGATGGAGATGCACTGCTCGCGGGTCATTCCCATCTCCGTGAGCTTGGATTCCAGGGATGCCTTCGCCGTCTCCAGTTCGGTCACCGTCTCCTCCAGGTTCTTCCTGAGGGTCTCCGTCCTGGCGGCGTTGGATGCGATCTTCCTGTCATGTTCGTCCAGTGCCTTCCTGGCGGATTCGATGTCCTTGGACAGCTTCTCCCTGTCATCCGTCACCTTCTCGATCTCCGAGACCAGGACCTCCAGGGACGGGAACTCAAGACCGTTCCTCTTCGATCCCAGCAGGGCTGTGTCGGTCGCCAGGGATTCGGACGCCTTCGAGACCTTCTCCTTCAACCCGGTCAACGCCTCCTCGACGGCGGCGAGTCCGGATTCCATCTCCGGGATGGTCCTCTCGGCGGAATCGAGCTCGGACACAGTCTTGGTAAGTTCCTCGATCCTCTTTCCGAGGTCGGATATCCTCGTTTCGCACCTGTCCAGCTCCAATCTTACATCGTCACCGACGGTATCCATGTCATCTGATGACATTCCGACGGCCTCCAGGGACACGGCTATGGATTCCGCCGAGGCAGCTATCTTCGATTCCGTGGCGGAGACCTTCTCGTTCGCCTTGTCGAGCTTCGCGGTGGCGGAATCCCACTGCTCCCTCAGGTCTTTCAATTCCTCCCTGGTCATCACTCCCTCCAAGGGGGATGCGATGTTCGGGTGCTCCGGGGAACCGCAAACGGGGCAGGGGCAGCCCTTCTCCAGTTTGGATGCCAGGATGCCGGCCTGTGACATGTAGAACCTGTGCTCCTCCTCGGTGTACCTGTCCCTGAGCTCACCCTGCGCCCTTATGTCGGAGTCCCTTGCCGCCTTCGCCTTCTCCAGGTCCTTCAGAAGTTTTGAGTGCTGTCCGACGGATGCGGAGACCTTGGTGAGCACCGTCTGTCTCTTCCTCTCGTTCTCCAGCTCCGATGTCAGCTGGGCGAGGTCGGACCTGGCGGTCTTGTTGGAATCGATGAACTCCCTAGACTTGGAGATCCTGAGCTTCGTGACCTCCTGCTTCTCGGTCAGGTCCCGGACCTGGGAGTCCAGGATCCTCTTCTCATCCTCACGGGATGCGATCCTCCTCTCCAGTTCGGAGATCTCCTCATATACGGGTTTCATGCCGTCGAGGGTGGCGATCCTGGCGGTCATGGTCTCGACCTCCTCCTTCCTGGAGGACATCACCGTCTCGGTCTCGGCCAGGGACTGTCTCGTCTCCGCGAGCATACTGCCCTCAGATTCGGAGGCTCCGAGTTCCGCCCTCACCTTGGATTCGTCCTTCTCCAGAGAATCGACGGTCGTTATCGGGACCTTCAGTCCCTTGACCACCCCGTCGATGGTCCTCATCTCCATTCTCTTCGACTCGATGGTCTCCGCTTCGGACTCCAGTTCCTCCAGCCTCTGCTTCGCGGATCCCAGCTTGTCGAACATGGAGTTGAGGTTCCTGCCCTCTGCCATCCTCTGGTTCAGGGTTGCCTTCTCGGAGTCAACCTCCTTCCTCTCGTCCGAGATGGAATCCATCCTCTCCTTGTCAATGGAATCCTGCAGGGATACCACCCTGAGCATGTCCTCCGCGAAGGATACGCCATCTGCCCTCACCCTCTCGTCGTGGTAGGGGCTGTCCTCCGGAACATCGACCTCATCCATCGCCTGGACGATGTCGTTCTCGGTCTTCGTCCTGGCCTGTCTGGAATCGTTCGATCTCTTCGAAAGCTCCTCCTGCAGGTTCTTCACGTACTCCGTGGAGAAGATGGTCCTCATGGTGGTCCCCCTGTCCTTGGAGTCGGCGGTCAGGAGCTTCCTGAACTCGCCCTGTGCCAGCATGGCGATCTGCTTCCACTGGTCGTAGCTGATGCCGAGGATCTCCTCCACCTTCTGGACCACCGCCTTGTCCTTCACCAGAGGTGTCCCTCCCTCCCAGGTCATCTCCACCTCGGCGGGGGTGGTGGTGAATCCGGTACCCCTCTTCTTGGGGCGGTCGTACTCCGGGGACCTCCTGATCCTGTACTCTCTGTTCTCGTGTGTGAAGACGAGCTCCACGTAGGTCTCGGTGTCGGGGGATGCGAAGTGGCTCCTGATGTTCTTTGAGTCCCTGTCCCCGCTCATCCTGCCGTACAGTGCGTATGTGATACCGTCGAAGATGGAGGTCTTTCCAGCACCGGTGTCGCCGGTGACGAGGAACAGCCCCCTGCCTCCGAACCGGTCGAAGTCTATCACCGTCTTTCCGGCATAGGGTCCGAAACCGCTCATCGTCAGGATCCTGGGCTTCATTCGTCACCGCCTCCCATGATCTCCTCGACGATCGACATCTGGTACTCCGACGGCTCGGTGCCGGTGCACCTCCTGTAGAACTCCCTCAATGCGGAGATGGGGTCCATGTCCTCCTCGGGCGCCGTGTTGTCGTCCATCGTGCTCTCTCCGACGGTGGGGGTTGTGAGTCCTATGACGTTGGGGTACACCTCGCGGATGCGGTCCATGGGGTTGTCGGGGTTGTCCGTCAGGTCCACCTGGTAGTAGTCCTCCCTGTTGGGGTTGGTCTTCCCGGCGGCGATGATGTCCTCGAGGGGTCCGCTGATCCTCCTCAGGTCCCTGAGGGGGACGAGGGGGATGGTGCTCACGCTGATCCCATCCTTACTGACATCCAGGATGGTGACGCTCTTCTCGTCATCCGCCTCGGATACCGAATACTTCAGGGGTGTTCCGCAGTACCTTCCCTTGGAACCCACGTTCTGGGGCCTGTGGATGTGTCCCAATGCGACGTAGTCGAAGTCGTCGAAGACCGAGATGTCCACGTTCTCACTGGTACCGACATACACCTT